>NZ_BAAJYS010000417.1:0-2827 GCF_057543315.1 Acidovorax sp. KPB24-07 | reverse complement strand
GCCGCGCGCCGCCAGGCTGGGGAAAAAAAAGCCCCGCGAAAGCGGGGCCGTGGCGGTTCAGAGCCCGGAGGGCCAGGGCCCGCACAGGCCCGGCCCTGCCGGATTCACTCGGTCGCGGTGCGGATGGTCTCGCGGCCGTGGCGATCCTTGAGGCGGCCCAGGTCGGTGTCGAGGGCGCGGGCCGCCTTTTCAACCGCGCTGGTGAAGGCATCGGCCAGCTTGTCCGCATCGGCGCTGGCGGCGACGGGCGGGCGGCCCGCCGCGCGGGCTTCCACCACGCAGCGCTTGTCGGCCGCGCCGGACTTGCCGGCGTCCACATCGGACAGAAAGACCTCCACGCGGGTCAGGTGGTCGCGAAAGCGTGCAAGCCGGCTGTTGGTCTCGTCATGGATCCACTGGGCCAGCGATTCGCCGCCCTGGATGTAGTCGTCGGTGTGCACCTGTACTTGCATAGCGTTGCTCCTTTTTTCCAATGGCGCCCGGCAGGGGCCGGGCAAGACGAAAGGGCGGGACCGGCGCGTGGATGCCGCGTTCCGGCCACCACCCGGAGGCATCGTCGCACATCGCAGCGCCGGTGCCATCGCAACGCGCGGCGCCGCCGGGCTGTCGGGCAGGCGCCCACGGCGGGAGCGGCCGGTTCCTACAGCCGGAGCCGGAGGCCGGTGATACAACGTTTGGATGCCTTTTGCCCTGACCTGCGGCGCACCCATTCGCCGACGATTCTCCTTCGCGGACCGCTGAGCATGTCCACTTCCAAGCGCCTCAAGATCGGCCTGTCCGCCTGCTTCTCCCACGCGGACCCCGCCCGCTCGCTGTTCACCAACAAGACGCTGCAGTACGTGGAGCAGTCGATCGCCCACTGGATCATGTCCGCCGGCGCGATGGTGGTGATGGTGCCCTGCCCCACCGGCGAGACCGCGCGCGGCGACGTCACCCTGGCGCACTACGCGGACTGGCTGGATGGCGTGGTGATGCACGGCGGGTCCGACGTGTGGCCCGGCACCTACGGCGAGGTCCCGCTCAAGGACGCCTGGCTGGGCGACCGCATCCGCGACCTGTACGACCTGGCCGTGGTCGAAGCCTTCGAGCAGGCCGGCAAGCCCATCTTCGGCGTGTGCCGGGGGTTGCAGCTGATCAACGTGGCCTTCGGCGGCACGCTCTACCAGGACATCGAAACCCAGCACCCCGGCGCCCAGCAGCACCGCAATGCGGTGACCTACGACCAGCATTTCCACGAGGTGGAGCTGGTGCCTGGCACCCGGCTGTCGCAGATGTACCCAAGCCAGCAGCGCGTGGTGGTCAACAGCATCCACCACCAGGGCATCAAGAACCTCGCACCGGGCTTCGAGATCGAGGCCTGGAGCCATCCCGACGGCGTGCCGGAGGCGATCCGGCGGCGCCCGCAGCGTGGGCGGGGCTACATCGCCGCCACCCAGTGGCACCCGGAATTCTTCAAGCCCGGCTCGTCGCAGACCATGGACGACGCCCCCATCCTGGAAGACTTCCTGGCGGCCTGTTCGCGCTCCAAAGTGCGTCCGTTGCCGGGCCACAGCCCCTTCCAGATCCGGGATCGTGCCGCCCGACTGCTCCGGCAGGCCCTTTTGCTGCGCCGCTGAGAGGCGCGCGCTACCTCAACCGTAGCTATCAAAAACGATAGCGCCGCCGCCAGACGGCACAGCGTTGTGGTGGCTGTTCCGCGTTGCAACAATCAATGCGCGCTTTTCCGGCCAATTGTTACCGTTTGTTAGCAACGCGAAAGCCCACCGTGTAAATGTGCAATAACCGTGTCCGGAGACAGTGCAGCTTGGAGAGCTGCAAGACGACGTAGACCACTGTCCCATCGAAATTTTCTTCCTGCAACGAATAGGGGAAAGCGATGCCAACGAGACCGTCAGCCGCAGGCGCCGCGCCGCGCGGAACCCACACCGACCCGTCCCCCAGACTGCCGTTGCGCGCGATGCCTGCCGCGGTGGCCTTGTCCTGCTTGGCCCTGGTGGCCGGGCCCGGCACCGCGGCGGCGGACACCCTCACCGGCAACCTGCAGGCGACCATGCGCATCAGCACGGGCTGCGTCATCTCGGGCAGTTCGGGCGGGCAGTCCGGCGTGAGCTTCGGCACGCTGGACTTCGGCACCCAGCCCGCGACGTTCACGGGCACCGTGAGCGCGGCCCCCACGGGCGGCGCCGGCGGGGCGGGCACCACGCAGATCCTGTGCTCGCCAGAGATCACCGTCATCAGCGTGACGGTGGGCGGCGGGCTGCATGCCGGCCAGGGCGCCGGGGTGGGCGTGGGCACGCGGGCGATGAACTCCGCGTCGGCCTACATCCCCTACGAGGTGTACCAGGACGCGAGCCACACCACGCCCTACCCGCTCAACACGCCGGTGGCGAATGTCGCCATTCCCACGGCGGGAGCGGCGTTCAATCTGCCCATCTACGGGCAGGTCAACAAGACTGGCAGCCAGTCGCTGCCCTTCGGCGCCTACACCGACACGCTCGGGGTCACGCTGACGTTCTGACAGCTCGGCGGCCGGCCACGCGCCCGGCCCGCCCGGAGGACACCCATGATGCAAGCCATCGGACGGCATGGTGGGCCCATGCACGCCCTGAAAAGCCCTGTGCGCCTTTTCCGCAGGCCGCACCCCACCCCGGCGCGCGTGCGCCAAGCCGCCTCGGTGGCGGTGCTCGCCGCATTGCCGGCGTGGGTCGCCGCCGCCCGCCGAGGCCGCCACGCCCCATCGCCACCACGGCCACGATTCCGGTGAGCGCGACCGTAGCGCGCGGCTGCCAGATCTCGGGCAGCGCGCAGACCACCGGGCTGTCGTTCG
>NZ_BAAJYS010000416.1:0-2830 GCF_057543315.1 Acidovorax sp. KPB24-07 | reverse complement strand
CGGGCGGCGAGCCGCTGCTGCAGGTGGACACGGCCTTCATCGACGCCCTGCACGCGCGGCACTTTCGCATCGCCGTGGAGAGCAATGGCACCGTGGCCGCGCCGCCCGGCATCGACTGGCTGTGCATCAGCCCCAAGGCCGGCGCGCCCTGGGTGCAGCGCAGCGGGCAGGAGCTCAAGCTGGTGTGGCCCCAGCCCGGCTTCGACCTCGCCGCGCTGGAGTCGCAGACGCAGTTCACGCACCGCTTCCTGCAGCCCATGGACGGCCCGGAGCAGGCCGCCAACACCGGGCGCTGCATCGCCGCCTGCCTGGAGCGCCCCGCATGGCGCCTGAGCCTTCAGACCCACAAGCTCACGGGCATCCGCTGAGCCCTGTTCCGTACCGTTTTTTTCGCCCCGTTCCCGCCCGTTCGCCGACCATGCAGTTCACCGTTCACCAGCGCTTTTTCTTCGATGCCGCGCACACCTTGCAGCGCGAGATCGAGGCCGAGGGCAGCCGCCGCATCCACGGCCACACCTACCACGCGGAGGTGGCCGTCACCGGCCCGCGCGATCCCGCCACCGGCATGGTCATCGACCTGGGCCACCTGCGCCAGCGCCTGGCCGCCGTGCGCGAGCAGCTCGACCACCACTGGCTGGACGAAGTGCCCGGCCTGGGCACGCCCACGCTGGAAAACCTGTGCCACTTCATCGCCCAGGCGCTCGATGGCATGCAGCCGCCCGCCAGCCGCGTGCGCGTGTGGCGCGAGGCGCTGGGCGACGGCTGCGTGCTGGAGCTGGCGCCGCCCGGCCCGGTACCGGGCTGAGCCCATCCGCCCCTTCCCCTTCCCCGTCTTTCATCCCACCCCGCAGGAGAACCGCCATGCCCCACCTCGTCATCGAATACAGCCAGAACCTGGCCGGTCTGCCCGAAGCCCAGATGCTGGCGGAACTGAACCAGTCCCTCACCGCGAGCCCCGAGATCCAGAACGAGGCGGACCTCAAGTCCCGCTTCCTGCGCACCGACCGCTTCGAGATCGGCACCGCCCCCGCCGACCGCGCGTTCGTGCATGCGCAGCTGCGCCTGCTGTCCGGCCGCTCGCCCGAGACCAAGCAGGACCTCGCCGGCCGCGTGGCCGACGTGCTGCGCCGTCTCACGCCCCGGCCCGGGGGCGTGATGGTGCAGCTCAGCGTGGAGATCGTGGACATGGACCGTGGGTCCTACGCGAAAGAGCGGCTTTGAGCCCTACCGGGCTGCAGCGCAATCAACACTAGGGCACATTGCTGCAAAAAACGTAGCAAATAGCGATGGCCGCGGGCATCGGAGCCCTTGGAGCCTGCGACACCGGCTCAACAGGTGTGAACGAATCCGGTGCCTCCCGATGCACCGCCGAAACACGTCCGATCAAGGCGCAAGGCGCCAACGTAGCTCAGGTTACTGCGAGGTTTTGCAACACAGAGCAGGGGGTGTTCTGGCGAGTGCAGCGGTCACGGCTCACACCTTTCAAGCCTGCAGCGTGGCGGCGAACCAGCCCCGCAGGCTGTTCACGAGCCATACCCGCATCTGGGCAAATCCTACAAACCGCTTTCTCACTTCGATGGGCTCTCTTTGCCCATTTCCTCCAGCATGAGCTCGCTATCGGACTTCGCCCCTTTTTTCACGTAGTAACGCAAAGAATCTCCGCTGGCATCGTTGGTATTTGAAATGATTCCTACACCGCCAATTCCAATTTTATATTCCTTGCCGTTTTCGATGGCCCTGAAGTGGCAGGCACCAAAAGAGTAGTCATGAGATTCAAATTGAAAAATGGGTTTAGCGTTTTTCCAGAATTCCCTGAATTCATTAGGCGTCATGTTGAAAGAATTGCAAAATCTAATCGCGTCCTCGTCTTTCATTTCGGGGTCTATGACTTTTATAATTTCAGGTTCTTGCATGGAGATTGGCATTAACCACCATGCAAAAAAAGCACCGATAAAAATACTTAGAGCGATGAATACTGAAAACGTGATTTTTAACACATTCTTCATTGAGATGCCTCTAGTAACCAATCAATCGCCCTTCGCTTTCCTGCTTTCGGGGATCAATCAAACCATGGGGATAAATTCGGTCACGAGTCAAATTAAGCATCGAAATCAATTCTCCCACCAACCATTTTGACGATTCATTTTGGGCATGTGTTGGCTTTCCGTAAGATTGATTCAGAGGGGCTCCAACCACCTCTATGCCAATGGAATCGAAATTAGTGGGAGAGCGATCTTTGGCTGCTTTCTTTCGTTCGTAGGCATCCACCTGTTTATCATATTCATCCTTATCGGTGTACTTCAATTTTAATGCTTCAAGTTCTTTCTTATCGATTGCGTCGCATTTTTGCACCTGCATGCAATAAGATTTTATTCGACCGATATGCCAGCATATTTTATCCACTCGTGCGGTTTGAAATATCTGGCCTGCGGGATTAATTAAAAAGTGGGTTCCTGTTCCTGACGGCCTAAACGCGTACGCCATCAGCGTTTTGGCAGTGTAATTGCTGCTGGTTTGATGTAGAACGATCCCGCTGACGCTGAGCATCTGCCCATGCTCGATGCCTGGATATATTTGCGTGGTTATTTTTCTGTGTTTAATTACACCACCCATTGCAATTAACATTAGCACTCCCTTTTAGACGATGGGCGTGCATGATAGCGAAGGTCGACCTCAAATATGAAGTGCAAAACCTGAGGTAGCATTTTGAAAGGCTCCCAATAGCGTATTGCAATGGTTCCTGGATTTGGAACCGACGGTCCCTGGACGCCGACCCCGCCGACTCAGGCCTGCAGCGTGGCGTCCAGCCAGCCCCGCAGGCTGTTCACGA
>NZ_BAAJYS010000415.1:0-2833 GCF_057543315.1 Acidovorax sp. KPB24-07 | reverse complement strand
AGTTCCTGGCACAGGCGCTGCACCGTGGCGCGCAACTGGGCCACTTCGGCCTCCAGCGCGGCCACGCGCGGGGCCAGTCCCTGGGCGGCGGGGGCCTCGGCGGCCGAGGAACCGGCGGCGTACTGGCTCGCATCGACCGGGCCGCACAGCAGGTGGGCCCAGCGCTGCTCGCGGGCGCCGGGTGCGCGCGGCAGCTGCACCACCAGCGGGCCGCCTTTTTCTTCGCTGCGCGACTGCAGCTCGTCCAGGAAGGCCTCCACCGAGGAGATGTCGGCGAACCGGTGCCAGCGTTCGGAGTTGATGCGCAACTCGCCCGCGGTTTGCGGTCCGCGCAGCATCAGCAGGGCCAGCAGCACCGCCGACTGGTCGGGCACGCCGATGCCGCGCGGGAAGTTGTGCTCGAACTTCGTCGCCCGGTTGCCGCCGATCTCGACCGCCAGCGTGCGCAGGCGCAGCGAATCGAGTGCCTCCTGGGCTTGGGACTCGGTCAGCTGCATCACCGGGTCGCGGCTGCTCTTTTGGTTGCAGCCGGTCAGCACGCCGTTGAGCGTGAGGGGGTAGCTGTCGGGCACGGTGCGGGCTTTTTCCATCAGCGTGGCGAGCACGCGGGCCTCGGTGGGCGACAGGGGGCGGGTGCGGGGATCGAAGGGCATGGCGGGGGATAATTTCCGGCAATGAAGAGCATCGTGATTTTGATCTCCGGCAGCGGCTCCAACATGGCAGCCATCGTGAATGCTTCGCGCCAGCAGGATTGGGCCGGCCGCCACGGCGCCCGGGTGGCGGCCGTGCTGAGCAACAAGGCCGACGCCGCGGGCCTGGCCTGGGCCCGGGCCGAGGGGATCGCCACGGATTCGCTGGACCACCGGGCGTTCGATTCTCGCGAGGCCTTCGATGCGGCGCTGGCCGAGCGCATCGACGCCCATGCGCCGGCGCTGGTGGTGCTGGCGGGGTTCATGCGCATCCTGACGCCCGCGTTCGTGGCGCGCTACGCCGGGCGGCTGGTCAACATCCATCCCTCGCTGCTGCCCGCCTTTCCGGGGCTGCACACGCACCAGCGCGCCATCGATGCGGGCTGCGAGGTGGCCGGCGCCACCGTGCACGAGGTGACGGCCGAACTCGATTGCGGCCCCATCCTCGCCCAGGGCGTGGTGCCGGTGCTGCCCGGCGACACGGCGCCGGCGCTGGCCGCGCGCGTGCTGGCGCAGGAACATGCCATCTACCCCCGCGCCGTGCTCAAACTGCTGCACCGGCTGGGCTGATCCGGACCGCCGGGCGGCGGCCCCCGCTCAGGACCAGCCGTCGAACACGCAGACCCGGTTGCGTCCCGAATCCTTGGCCACGTAGAGCGCCCGGTCGGCCCGCGCCAGCAGTGCGTGGGGATCGCTCACCTCCTCGAACCCCGCCGTGGCCACCCCGAAGCTGGCGGTGACCGGCCGGTGCGGCCAGGTGCTGGCATTCAATGCCGCATGCAGCTTCTCGGCCACGAGGCGGGCGCCGGTGGCGTGCGTCTGGGGCAGCACCACGCAGAATTCCTCGCCGCCGAAGCGGGCCACGAAATCGCCCGCCCGCACGTGGCTGCGGACCACTGCGGCCGCATGGCGCAGGATGTCGTCCCCGGCCGGGTGGCCCAGTTCGTCGTTGACGCGCTTGAAATGGTCCAGGTCCACCATCACCAAGCTCAGCGGCTGCCCGGCCTGCTTGCCTTCGTCCCAGCTGGTGCGCAACTGCCGGTCCAGGCAGCGCCGGTTCCACAGCCCGGTGAGCCCGTCGGTCATGCTCTCCAGTTCAAGACCGGCCATGGCCTGGCGCAGCTCCAGCTGGGTCACCACCTGGCGGGCCAGCGATTCGAGCGCGCGGCGCTCGGCGTCCGTCAGGGTGCGGGGCTCGCGGTCGATCACGCAGACGGTGCCGATGGGCATGCCATCCGAGGTCACCAGCGGCGCACCGGCATAAAACCGGATGCCCGGCTCGCCGGTGACCAGCGGGTTGCCGGCAAAACGCGGGTCCAGGTGCGCATCGGGCACCTCGAACACGTAGTCGGGCTGCAGGATGGCATGGGCGCAAAAGGCCAGCTCGCGCGGGGTTTCGGGGGTGTCCATGCCGGTGCGCGACTTGAACCACTGCCGCTCCGCGTCGATGAGCGAAATCAGCGCGATCGGCGCCTGGCACACCGCTGACGCCAGCATGGTGAGGTCGTCGAAAGCCTGTTCGGGGCGGGTGTCGAGCACGCGCAATTTTTCCAGGGCTTCCAGGCGCTGCGGCTCGTTGAAGGGCAGGGGGGCACCCTGGGATGGGGGCGATTGCGTGGCCCCGGCGGGAGCGTCGGGTTTCTGGATGGGGGGCATCAATGGCTTCACTGAAGGAACGACAGTGAGTGTGTACGCAGCATCCGGTCATTCCGTTGTATCCATTTGATACGGCCAGGGTCTTTGCCCGGGGATACAGACGGCAGCGTGGCAGGCATGCCAATGAGTTTGCTATAAAAAATATAGCTACATGCCCTAGATGATATTGCGCTGGAGCCGTTTTTTGCTCCAATGCCATCGGCGCGGGGTGCCGGTCCACGCAGCTCGTCCACTGACGGGCTGTGCAGCACTGCGTGGACCGGCAAAACCAAAGGGCCGGGCGCCCGGTGCCTGCGGGCGCGGCCGGCGGCCCTCTCAGGCCAGGGCGCTCAAGGTGCTGGCGTTGCTGCTGGTTGTCCACGCGCTGGCGGCCGCCGCGTATTGCCGGCGTGCCTGTTCGGCCAGCTGGGTCAGGTCCAGCCGCTGGCCGCTGCGGGAGGCGCTGGCGGTGCCGTCGTCCTGGCCGGTACTGCTGCTGCTGCTGCTGC
>NZ_BAAJYS010000414.1:0-2835 GCF_057543315.1 Acidovorax sp. KPB24-07 | reverse complement strand
GACGCCGGCCCGGAGATGCAATCGTGAGCCCGTCCGGCCGCCGGCCCTCTCCCTTCGCCGGGCCGGGGCAGGCCGTGCGCAGCCTGCTCACCCTGGCAACCCTCGCCGCCGGCGCACCGGCGTTCGCCGCCGTCTGCACCTATGCGGAAACCGGCGCCTCGCTGGGCGCCGCGTCTTCCTTCGCCGTGCGCGACGGCAGCCTGACCACGCCAGGCAGCTTCTCCATCACCTGCGGCTCCGGGCTGCTGTCGCTGCTGTCCACCGACAGCGTGCTGCGGGCCACGCTCACCAGCGACAACGGCTTTTTGCTGCGCAACATCAGCGACAGCACCAAGGCCATCGGCTACCAGGCGGGCAACGGCAGCGGGCTCACCTATTCGTCGGGCCTGCTGGTGATCAACGCCACCGGGGCCAACATCCTCACCCTGCTGCCCAACCGCAAGGCCACCGTGCCGGTGCAGATCGCCACGCTGAACGCCAACGTCCCGGCCGGCACCTACCGCGACACCCTGCGGCTGGCCTGGACCTACAACCTGTGCGACGGCGCGGGCCTGCTCGCCACCTGCCTGGGCACGGTGTACGCCGGCACGGCCACGCGCACCGTGACGGTGGAACTGCAGGTGAACAACGACTGCCTCATCACGCCCGGGGCCATCAACTTCGGCAGCGCCGCGCTGCCCACGGGCTTCGGCGAGGCCGCGTCGCAGGTGGCGATGGTGTGCACCAGCGGCATGGTCTACACCGTCGGCCTGGGGCCGGGCAGCAACCCGAGCGGCGGGCGGCGCCAGATGGCCAACGGCAGCAACCGGCTGGCCTACGACATCTTCTTCGGCGCGGGCACCACGCCCTGGGGCACGACCGTCGGCTCCCGCGTGTCCAGCAGCCAGGCCACGTCCGGCCCGGCGGGCGGCATCGCCAACGGCACGGGGTCGCACGTGTTTCCGTACCGCGCCCGCGTGTACCCCGACCAGGCCGCGCCGGTGGAGGGCACCTACCTGGACAACGTGGTGGTGGACGTGCAGTTCTGAGCCGCACCACCCATCCAGCCCGTCCGCCCCGAAAATCCAGCCGAACAGGCCGCCAGCGCAATCAACACTAGGGCATTTTGCTATATTTTTAATAGCAAATGCCCGTGAAAGCCCCGATCAATGGTGGTGGCCGTGCCCGCCGTGCACGTGGCGGTGCACCACTTCTTCCGGCGAAGCCGGCCGCACCTCGGTCACCTTGCAGGAAAAGCGCAGCGCCTGGCCGGCCAGCGGGTGGTTGCCGTCCAGGTGCACCTCGGGGCCCTTGATCTTGACCACGTTGAACACGTGCTCGCGCCCGTCGTTGCCCGCGCCGCGCAGTTGGCCGCCCACCTTCACACCGGGCGGGAACTCGCTCTTGGGGATGGTGCGCACCAGGCTTTCGTCACGCTCGCCGAAGGCCTCGGCCGCGGTCAGGTCCAGCGTGGTGGCAAAGCCCGTGGCCTGGCCGTCCAGCACGGCCTCCACCTTCGGAAAAATGCCGTCGTAGCCGCCGTGCAGGTACGCCATGTGGCCGGAATCGAGCGGCTTGCCCTGCGGCGTGGTGACCTTGTAGCTCAAGGTGACGGCGGTGTCTTTGGAGATGTTCATGGAGGGAGGGTCCGGACAGGTCGGTGGATCGGTCGAAGCCGGGCGGCGTGCGCCCGGCGGTGCAGGCCTGCATTGTCGAGCAACACGCGCGCCATGGGTGCCCGCAGCCAGATCACCCGGAAACGGCCTCGCAGCAGTTCCCCGATTCCACGAACGGCTACTTTTTCTGCCTGAACTTCGGTTTTCCCACCCTGCTGACAAGCAACGCCACGACGACGACGACCATGACCAAAAATGCGTACTGGCCCAGAAACTGGAAAGCGCCCCAAGCGAGCACCGCCAACACGATGCAAAGCAGCAGGAATAGAAGGCTATTCATCACGCATAGCTGAAATTGGACGGAGCGATTTTGGCTTGCATTCCAAAGCGTGCCCGGCCCGGATGATTTTTCTGAATGACCTGGGGGTTGTTGGCATAGAAGGCTGCCAGCCCATCGAACTCCAGTTTGTTCTGGCGAGCCATCACGAAAAGATCGGACATGCGTGATCCACAGCCGAGTGAGCGCCCCGCAGCCACCGCGATGCTGCCGATGGCCGCTCCGGTGTACGCGGAGGCCCCGATGGAGGCAGCCACCGCCAGCTTTTCCAGACCCACAGTGGCGCCGACCAGTTCAGCCATCGTGGCGCCTTTGCCCAACGTGGCCAGGGTCCCCACCATCGTCGAGGCCGTGCTGAGGGCCGTGTTGTAGGTATCAAACAGCGTGGACGGCACGGGCAAGCCCAAATCCTGCATGTTCTCGTTGAAGTATTTTTTTGAAATCGCCTGCGGCGTAGCACTGCCCCATCCATCGACTCCGGTAGTGAGGGAGCACAGATGCTAAATCGGGCCTCTCCATCCCACGGCAATAACCATTTGCACACAAAAAATGACAGTCCGATCACCCGGCCGATGGCAATCCCACATCCACCGGCGCGGGCACGTCCGGCGCCGCGCCCGGCCGCTGCGCGAACCGGCCCAGGGTCGGCCCGTGCACCGGCGCCGCATCGCCCCAGGGCCAGCCGCCGAAGCCGGTGCGGCGGTAGTCGGCCAGGGCCTCGGCGATTTCCTGCTGCGTGTTCATCACGAAGGGGCCGTACTGCACCACCGGCTCGGCCAGGGGCCGGCCCTGCAGCAGCAGGAATTCGGCGTCGGCCGTGCCGCCGTTGTGCAGTGCCACCGCCTCGCCCGCGCGCAACTCCAGCGCGGCGTGGTCCACCGGGCGGCCCGCCAGCGTGACGCC
>NZ_BAAJYS010000413.1:0-2840 GCF_057543315.1 Acidovorax sp. KPB24-07 | reverse complement strand
CCATCCCCGCCGATGCGGGCCGGGCCGCGATCGTGGCCGTCCGCCTCCGGGTCGTCCGCCGCGTCGCGCCAGGCCAGGCCGCTCGCGGCCAGCTTGGCATCGTGCTTGGCCAGGGCCGCAAGGTTGGCCACTTCTTCGGCATGCGCGATGGTGCCTGGCGTGATGCGCACCGCGCCGATCGACAGCGTGGTGCAGGTGAAAAAGCGCTTCACGCCGTGCCGGTCCTCGGCCCAGATGCCGCCGGCCTTGCGCGAGGCATCGTCGAACAGGGCCAGGGCTTCCTGCGCGAACTCGTCCACGATCCGCTGGCAGCGGTGCAGCCAGTCCGTGCTCTGGAACAGCAGCATGAAGTCGTCGCCGCCCACATGCCCCACGAAGTCGCGCTGCGCATCGCAGTGGGCCACGGCCAGGCGCGCCACGAGGCGGATCATCTGGTCGCCGCGCCAGTAGCCGTAGTAGTCGTTGAACGGCTTGAAGTGGTTCAGGTCGGCGTAGCAGGCGACGAACTCGGTGCCGCTGTCCAGCAGCCGCTGCATGTGCAGGCTGATGGGGATGTTGCCCGGCAGGAAGGTGAGCGGGTTGGCGTGGCGCGCCGCCTCGATGCGCGCCTCGGTCACGCTGCGCACCAGCTGGTCGCCCGTGCCCAGCCCCACGTAGCGGCCGTTGTCGGTGACGATGAAGCCGTCGTTCAGGTAGCGCTGATCCTGCGAGGTGAGGATGCCCACGAGCTGGTCCACGTCGCAGTCGAGCTCCACCACGCGCGGTGCGTGGTTGGCGAACGCCATGCAGGGCTTGCGCCCGTGCACCTCGCGGAAGTACAGCGTGGCGTAGTGGTTCATGAACTGCTGGCGGTTGATGAGCGCCACGGGCCGCGTGCCGTCCACCACCGCCATGGCGTGCAGGTCGGCATGGGCCTTGAACAGCCCGGCCACCGTGTCGTTGCGGGTCTCCGGCGTGGCCGTGGGCGCCTGCACCACAAGCAGGTTGCGCAGGATGCCCGGCCGCACGTTCTGGCCCAGGTGCGGCAGCACGGCCACGCGGCGGTCGCGCAGCGCATCCAGCGCGGGCAGCAGGATGGTGTCGCGCGGCAGCGGGGCCGGGCGGCCCAGCAGGTAGCCCTGGCCGTAGGGGATGTCGAGGTCGCGCAGGGCGCGCAGGTCCTCCTGCGTCTCGATGCCCTCGGCGATGAGCGTGGTGCCGAACACGTCGGCGATGCCCTTGATGGCCTGCAGCATCTGCAGGTTCTCGGGGTGCGCGCCCAGGTCGCGCACGAAGTATTTGTCGATCTTGACGAAGTCGGGCTTGGCCTCGGACCACAGCCGCAGGCTGGAGCGGCCGTCGCCGAAGTCGTCCAGTGCCAGCCGGGCGCCGCTGGCGTGCACTTCCTTCAGCGCGTGGCGCAGCGGCTCCATGTCGGTCACGCGCTCGTGCTCGGTGATCTCCAGCACCACCATGCGGGCCGATACGCCCATCGCCTGCGCGGCCTCGGCCAGCGAGGCGCCACCGCACAGCGCCACGCCGCGCACCAGCGCATCGGCGCTGATGTTCACGAACAGGCGGCCGGCCGCGCCCAGCACGCCCCACTGCTGCAGCGCGATGAACACGCACAGCAGCTCGAAGTCCTGCAGCAGGGCTTCGTCGCCCGCGCAGCGCAGCAGCGCATCGGGCGTGTGCAGGGGCGTGCCCTCCGGGCCGCGGATCAGCGCCTCGTGCGCGTAGATGCCGCCCTCGCGCAGATCGGCCAGGGGCTGGAAGACACAGTGCAGGCCGTCGCCGCGCATGAGCTGCGCCAGCGGCCCATGGCCGTTGCGCACCCCGGGCGACAACGCCGCCAGCAAGGCATCGCGCCGGCCCCGGGGAGATGCATCGATCATGGTTACAACCTTACACAATTTCACCGCGGACCATAGCCGTTTGCCATGACAGCGAAATGACAGGTGCCATGCCGCCAGGGATCGCCCACGCCGCTCACGGGTCGCTGCGCAGGTCGGCGTAGTCCACCGCGTATTTGACGAGCGCCGCCTGGCCCTCGATGCGCAGCTTGCGGCGCAGGTGCAGGCGGTGGGTCTCGACCGTGCGCACCGAGGTGCCCATGCGCTGGGCGATGTCCTTGTTGGATCGGCCCTCGGCCAGCAGCTCGAGCACCGCGGCCTCGCGCGGGGTGAGCGCGCGGCCCGACGGCGCTGGCACGGGAGGCGGCTCGTACATCAGGGCCTGCACGCCTTCGCTGAAGTAGCGCCCGCCGGCATGCACCGCCTCGATCGCCTCCACCAGCTGGCGCGCCGGCGCGTCCTTGAGCACGTAGCCCCGCACACCCAGTGCGGCCGCACGGCGCACATATTCGCCATCGTGGTGCATGGACAGCACCAGCACGCGCACCTGCGGAAAGCGGTCGCGGAACACCGTGGCCAGGTGGATGCCGCTCGCATCCGGCATGCGGATGTCGGTGACCACGATGTCGGGCAGCAGGGCGGCGGCCAGGTCCACCGCCTCCTGCACGCCGCCCGCCTCGCCCGCGACGCGGATGTGGCCCGTGGCCTCCAGCCGCATGCGCACGCCGTCGCGCACCAGCGGGTGGTCGTCCACCAGCAGCACGCGGATGGGGGGCGCCGCGCTCATGCGGGCACCTGCGACGGTTCAAACCCGGGGTAGGGCGCGTCGTTGTCGCCCTGCAGCGGCAGCACGGCCAGCACGCGCGTGCCGCGGCGGCCGGAGGCCACGCCGAACGTGCCGCCCAGGCCCTCGATGCGCTCGCGCATGTTGCGCAGGCCGATGCCGCCCTGTCCGTCGGCCTGCACGCGCTGCACGTCGAAGCCGCGGCCATCGTCGATCACCGACAG
>NZ_BAAJYS010000412.1:0-2841 GCF_057543315.1 Acidovorax sp. KPB24-07 | reverse complement strand
GCCCCGGTGCCGCAGCCGATGTCCAGCACCTGCATGCCGGGCCCCGCGCCAGGGGCGTCGGCCGCCTCGGCGAGCAGGGCCTCGAAGGGCGCGAACATGCGGTCGAGCAGGGGCTGCGCCTGCACCCAGGCGTGGCCGGCGGCGCCGTTCCAGAGCGCGGCTTGCGGGGAATCGATCGAAAGGGGTGGGTTCATGGCGGCCTCCTGGGTGCCTGGAAAGGGAGTGAAAGCTAGACTGTGCGACTTCAAGCCGACTTGAGGTCAAGCCCATGGAGATCCTGGACATCGCCGAGGTGGCACGCCGTTCGGGCCTGCCGGCATCGACGCTGCGCTTCTACGAAGAAAAAGGCCTGATCGCCTCCGTCGGGCGGCACCGCCTGCGGCGGCTGTTCGATGCGGGCGTGGTGGAGCGGCTCGCGCTCGTCGCGCTCGGGCGGGCGGCCGGCTTCTCGCTCGACGCCATCGGGCAGATGTTCGGCCCCGACGGCCAGCCGCGCATCGACCGCGACCGGCTCCTGGCCCAGGCCGACGACCTGGACACCACCATCCGCCAGCTCACCGCCATGCGCGACGGGCTGCAGCACGCCGCGCGCTGCAAGGCCCCCAGCCACATGGAATGCCCCACCTTCCGGCGCCTCCTGCGCGCCGCCGGGGCGGGGGCTGCCATCGGCCGTCCCAGGCGGCCCGCCGATCCAGGCCACTGACCCGCCAGGGCCCCATGGCCTGCGGCAAAGGGCACAATCGATCCACCCTTTCCACCTGCCGGGACCGCACCATGTCCACCCACCTTTCACCGAACGACGCCGGCGCCCTGTACCAGGCGTTGCAGGCGGGCCCGCTGGCCGGAAGCCCCATCACGGCGCTGCGCATCGGAGCGGGCCACTCGTCCATCGCCAGCGGCACCCAGGCCCAGGCCCGGCTGCTGCGCACCCTGGAAGTGGGCTACTACGCCACGGCCGCCGCCTGCTTTCGCCACGATCCCCCGGCCGAGGGCGAACTGGAGCACGCCATCCAGGTGGTGGAAGAGGCCGTGATGCCCGTGCACGCGGTGCTGCCGCCGGGCACCACGCTCTACACGGCCGATGCCGGCATCCGCCAGGTGGCGCTGGCGGCCGGCATCGAAGCCCAGCCCGAGATGACCCTGCCGCTGGATGCCGTGGAGCGCACCTTCAACCGCCTGGTCTCGGTGGCCCTGGGCCGCCCGCCCGCCCAGGAGGGCCTGCCCGAGGGCTCCGCCTTCGCCGCCACGCTGCTCATCCTGCGCGAATGCATGCAGCACCTGGGCTTCGACCGCATCGTGATCCGCTCCGACACGGTGGTGTAGCCCGCGGCCCGGTGATCAGCCCGGACCGGGCACCACGAACGCCGCACGCGCCGCCTGGGCCGCCGCGCGCACGCTGCAGCCTTCGAAGTGGTCGTTGACCAGCCCCATGGCCTGCATGAAGGCGTAGACCGTGGTGGGGCCGACGAAGGTGAAGCCCCGCTTTTTCAAGTCCTTGGACATCGCCACCGAGGCCGGCGTGGTGGGCATGGCGCGCACCGACTCCAGCGTGATGCGGCCGGGGCGCCCCTCGGCGGCGGCCGGGGCGAAACGCCACACGTAGTGCGCCAGCGAGCCGAACTCGCGGCGCAGTTCCAGCACGCGCTGCGCGTTCTGGATGGCCGACTCGATCTTGCCGCGGTGGCGCACGATGCCGGCATCGCCCAGCAGCCGCTGCACGTCGGCCGCACCGAAGCGCGCCACCTGCTCGGCGTCGAAATGGGCGAACCCGGCGCGGAAGGCTTCGCGCTTGTTCAGGATCGTGAGCCAGCTCAGGCCCGCCTGAAAGCCTTCCAGACACAGCTTTTCATACAGGCGCCGGTCGTCCGCGACCGGAAAGCCCCATTCATGGTCGTGGTAGTGGCGGTACAGCGGCGTGGCGCTGCACCATTGGCAGCGGGCGCATCCGGCCTCGTCGGTGAACAGGCCACTGTCCGGGCTGGAAGACGGGTGGGCAGAAACGGGAGCGGAAAGAGGGGCGGGCATGCCGGGATTCTGCCCGCGCCCCGAACGCGGGGGCACCCGGCGGCGAACAATGGCTTTCGCTATCCTTGGCCCACCGACCGCCGACCCATTGCCGAATGCCCCTGCCACCCTTTCCCCCGTCACCCTTGCGGTCGCCCCGCCCCCTGCTGCTGCTGGCCGCCTCGCTCCTGCTCTCCGGCTGCGCCAGCACGGGGCAGTCGCTGGCGTACTACTGGCAGTCGGTGCGCGGGCACCTGCAGCTCATGCACGCGGCCGAACCCATCGACACGTGGCTCGCGCGGGGCGACACCTCGCAGCCGCTGCGCGATCGCCTGCAGCTGGCGCAGGAGGCCCGGCGCTTCGCCGTGACCGAGCTGGCGCTGCCCGACAACGCCAGCTACCGCCGCTATGCCGACCTGGGCCGCCGCGCGGCCGTGTGGAACGTGGTGGCCGCGCCGCCCGATTCGCTCACGCTGCACCGCTGGTGCTTTCCGATCACGGGGTGCATCGGCTACCGCGGCTATTTCAACGAGGCCGATGCGCGCGCCGAGGCGGATCGGCTGGCCACCGAGGGCCTGGAGGTGGGCGTGTACGGCGTGCCGGCGTATTCCACCCTGGGCTACATGAACTGGGCGGGCGGCGACCCGCTGCTCAACACCTTCATCGGCTGGCCCGAGGGCGAGTTCGTGCGGCTGCTCTTCCACGAGCTGGCGCACCAGGTCGTGTACGCCCATGGCGACACGCTGTTCAATGAATCGTTCGCCACCGCCGTGGAGCGCCTGGGCGTGGCGCGCTGGCTGGCCGAGCGCGCCACGCCGCAGGCGCGGGCCGACTACG
>NZ_BAAJYS010000411.1:0-2845 GCF_057543315.1 Acidovorax sp. KPB24-07 | reverse complement strand
CTGCGCCTGGGCCGCGGCCAGCGCGCGCAACTCGCCTTCCCAGCGCTGGCAGGTCAGCGCCAGCAACTGCAGCAGGGCACCGCGGATGCACGCCAGCGAGGCCAGGCGCCGCGCCGCGTTCTCGCGCTGCAGGGTGTCCAGCAGCGCCCGCACGGCCTCGAAGCCGCTTTCGTCGAAGGTGAAGTCCAAGTGCTCCTGGAACTGGAACGGCGCCAGCTCCGGTGCCAGGGCCAGCGGCACGTCTTCCAGGTCGAGCGGGTCCACGGCCAGGCCGGGCCACAGAAAGCGCTGGCTGAAGTTCACCACCAGCCAGCGCGTGCCCGGCGGGTGCGGCACGAGGTGCATGCGGTGCGGCAGCACGAAGCTCAGGGTGCGCGCGGTGAACGGCCGGGCCACGCCGCCGATGTGGTGCTGCGTGTGGCCTTCCAGGTTCACCTGGATCTGGAAATACTCGTGCTTGTGGGGCTGCGTGAGCGGCGTGCGGCCGCTCTGGTCGCGGATGTCGAAATCGAGGTGGCTGGAGCGCTCCACCATCGCATAGGTGCGCACGGCACCCGCGGGATCGTTGCTGGCGCGCGGCGGGGGCATGCGGGCGGCCGGTGTCGCGTCAGGGCCGGGGCGTCAGCGCGGCACCGACGGCATGCCGGTCCACAGCTCGTTCAGGTCCGGAAAGCGCCATTTGTCCGGGTCTTCGCGGGCCACGATCTTCTCCGGGCAGCCGGGCTGGGCCAAGTCGATGATCTCGGGCGCAATGCGCAGGTCGGACTTGGTGGAGAAGAACACCTTCACGCGCGGCGACACCAGCGAGGCGGCCTGCTCCATCACCACGCCGATGCGCCCCGAGGTCAGCCGCACGAGCGAGCCCACGGGGTAGATGCCGATGCTCTTCACGAAGGCCTGGAACAGGCGGGGGTCGAAGTGCCCGTTGGTCCACTCGGCCATGCGCCGCAGCGATTCGGCCGGGTCCCAGCCGCGCTTGTAGGGCCGGTCGGAGGTGACGGCGTCGTACACGTCGCAGATCGAGGCCATGCGCGCGGTCAGGCTGATCTGCTCTGCCGGCAGGCGGTGCGGGTAGCCCGAGCCGTCCATCTTCTCGTGGTGGTGCAGGCAGGCGTCCAGCACCTCGTCCTCCACGCCGCCCCCGCATTCCAGCAGCATGCGGTAGCCGTGCTCGGAATGGCTGCGCACGATGTCGAATTCCTCGTCGGTGAGCTTGCCGGGCTTGTTCAGCACCGCCAGCGGGATGGCCGCCTTGCCGATGTCGTGCATCAGTCCGGCCAGGCCGGAGGTGCGGATGCGCGCGGCGTCCAGGCCGATCTGGCGCCCCAGGGCCACCATCAGCGCGCACACCGCCACCGAATGCATGTAGGTGTAGTCGTCCGCCGTCTTCAGCCGCGCCAGGCTGATGAGCGCCGAGGGGTGGCGGGTGATCGAATCGGAGATTTCCTGCACCAGGCTGCGCGCGTCGCTGGAATCCACCGCGCGGCCCATGCGGGCCTCGTGGAACATCGAGGACACGGCCTGGCGGGCATGGTGGCAGATCGATGCTGCGTGGCCCAGCTCCTCGGCCATGCTGGTCGGTGCCAGCGAGCGCACGCGCTGGGACGGGGCGGGCGCAATCTTCAGATCCGGCATCTCCTGCAGCTGGCTGAAGTCGGTATCGAGGCGGGCCTCGGCCTCTTCGGGCGAGGTGGTGGCCACATCGGAGGCCACGTCCAGCCCCTTGGAAACGTCGATCCAGACCTCGGCGATGGTGGTGCCGTGGATGCGTGCCAGGTCCGCCGGGTCCTGGAGCACGAAGCCGGTGCGCCAGAACGGGTGGTCCATCCAGGAGCCACAGAACTGGTGCAGGTACATGCCCAGGGCAAGATGTTGGACGCTGATTCGCTTGAGCATGGGACCAGTGGGTAACGCGGGTGCGTCCGCAAAAAACGCCGAACGACGGCGCTGGCATGTTAGCCTTTTCTGCCCATGCCGGTTTCCTCTTGTTGCGCATTGTTTGCGCCCGCTTCCCCTTCCCATGACCGACCGTAGCGCCGCCGCCACTGCCGCCGCCGGTTCCGCGGGCGCGCCCGGGCGTGCGGGGCCCCCCAGCCCCTCCGGGGCCCGGCCCGCCCCCAGCCCTGCCCAGAAGGCCCTGCGCAAGCTGGGGCTGGTGCGCGACATCGACCTGGCCCTGCACCTGCCCCTGCGCTACGAGGACGAAACCCGCATCACCCCCCTGCGCAACGCCCGGGACGGCGACACCGTGCAGATCGAGGCCACCGTCGTCTCCAGCGAGGTGCAGCTGCGCCCCCGCCGCCAGCTGCTGGTGCAGGTGGACGACGGCACCGGCACGTGCGAACTGCGGTTCTTCAGCTTCTACCCCTCCCACCAGAAGACCCTGGCCGTGGGCGCGCGCCTGCGCATCCGGGGCGAGGTCAAGGGCGGCTTCTGGGGCCGGCAGATGCTGCACCCGGCCTTTCGCACGGCCAGCGGCGACCTGCCGGCCGCGCTCACCCCGGTCTACCCGACCGTCGCGCAACTGCCCCAGGCCTACCTGCGCCGCGCCATCGTGAGCGCCTTGCAGCGCGTGGAGCTGTCCGAGACGCTGCCGCCCGGCGTGGAGCCGCCGGTGGGCCGCGTGCCCGGCCAAAACGGTCTGGCGCCGGGGTGGAATCTGCGGCAGGCGCTCACTTTTTTGCACCACCCGGCGCCCGACGTGGCCATCGCCACCCTGGAGGACCACAGCCACCCCGCCTGGCAGCGGCTCAAGGCCGAGGAACTGCTGGCCCAGCAGCTGTCGCAGCAGCAGTCCAAGCGCGAACGGGCCCGGCTGCGCGCGCCGGTGCTGCAGGCGCCGCCG
>NZ_BAAJYS010000410.1:0-2846 GCF_057543315.1 Acidovorax sp. KPB24-07 | reverse complement strand
CGCGTGGCCGGCCGCCAGCAGCACGCCGACCACGCCGTGGGCCGGCGCCGTGGGCAGGGCTTCGTCGCAGGCGGTGTCCATGGCGCGGCCTACACCGCGAGGTACGCGCGGCGCACGTCCTCGTTGCGCGACAGCGCCTCGATCGGGCCCTCGTAGCGGATCTGGCCCTTTTCCAGCACATAGGCCCGGTCGGACACCATCTCGGCAAAGCGCACGTTCTGCTCGGACAGCAGGATGCTCGCGCCCCGGGCCTTGAGCTGCAGGATCGTCTGCGCCATCTGCTCGACGATCACGGGCGCCACGCCCTCGGAGGGCTCGTCCAGCAGCACCAGGTACGGGTTGCCCATGAGCGTGCGCGCCACGGTGAGCATCTGCTGCTCGCCGCCGCTCATCTGCCCGCCGGGCCGGTCCTGCATGGCGCCCAGATTGGGAAAGAGCTGGTACAGCGCGGCGGGCGTCCAGGACGGCGCCTCGCTGCCGTCGGGCCAGCGCCGGGGCGGCTGGCGGCCGACCGCGAGGTTCTCGGTGACGGTGAGGTCGGCGAACACGCGCCGGTCCTCGGGCACGAAGCCCAGGCCCATCCGCGCGATCTCGTAGGGCTGCAGCCCCGCGATCGGGCGGCCGAGAAAATCCACCCGCCCCTGCCGCCGCGCGAGCAGCCCCATGATGGCCTTGAACGTGGTGGACTTGCCCGCGCCGTTGCGGCCCATCAGCGCCACCACCTCGCCGCGGCGCACCTGCAGCGACACGTCGAACAGGATGTGCGCCGCGCCGTACCAGGCGTTCAGGCCGGAGACTTCCAGCAGCAGCGGCGGCATCGGCGCGGGGACCGTCATGCCGCGCCCTCCGGCATCGTTTCATGGGGCGCGCCGCGTCGGCCGAAGGTCGTGCCGGCGCCCAGGTACACCGCCTGCACCCCGGGGTGGTTGCGGATCGCGTGGGCATCGCCCTCGGCGATGAGCCGGCCCTGCGCCAGCACGATGATGCGGTCGGCATGGGCGAACACCACGTCCATGCTGTGCTCGGTGAACAGCACCGCCATGCGGCGCTCGGCCACGAGCCGCCGGGTGAGCGCCATGAGGTCGCTGCGCTCCTGCGGCGCCATGCCGGCGGTGGGCTCGTCCATCAGCAGCAACTGCGGATCGTTGGCCAGCGCCAGGGCCAGTTCCACGCGCTTGACGTCGCCGTAGGCCAGTTCGCTGCACGGGCGGCCGGCCTGCGCGTCCATGCCGACCTGGGCCAGGAGCGCCATCGCCTCGGCGCGGTAGTGCGAGGCGGCGGGCCGCCAGAACGCGAACACGCGCCGGTGGTGCGACAGCAGCGCCATCTGCACGTTCTCCACCACGGTGAGCGAGGCGAACGTGGCCGCGATCTGGAAGGTGCGGCCCACGCCCAGGCGCGCGATGGCGCGGGGGGGCAGGCCCAGCAGCTCGCGCCCCTGCAGCTGCACCGAACCGGCCGTGGCCTTCGTCTGCCCGCCCACCATGTCGAAGGTGGTGGACTTGCCCGCCCCGTTGGGTCCGATGAGCGCGAGCAATTCCCCCGGCGCCAGGTCGAAGCCGATGCCATCGACGGCCTGCACGCCGCCATAGGATTTGCGCAACCCGCGCACCTGGAGCAGCGTCATGGCGACGGCCCTTCGGGGATGGCGGGCGCCGCCGCCGTTCGTTCGGCCCGGCGCTGCGCGATCTGCTGCGCGAAGCCCGCGATGCCCTGCGGGAAGGCCAGCACCAGCAGCAGGATCACCCCGCCGAACAGCGCGCGCCAATACTCCGTGGCCCGCAGGATGGCGTCCTGCAGCACGCTGAACGCCGCCGCGCCAACGATGGGCCCCAGCAGGGTCTGCAGGCCGCCCAGCAGCACCATGACCAGCCCGTTCACCGACTGGCCCACGGCCACCGCCTCCGGCGAAATGCTGCCCTTGGAGAACGCGAACAGGCTGCCCGCCAGGCCGGCGAACCCGCCCGCGATCACGAAGGCCATCCACCGCACGCGCCGCACGTCGATGCCCACCGCCTCGGCCCGCAGCGCCGAGTCACGCCCCGCGCGCAGCGCGTAGCCGAACGGCGCGAACAGCACGCGCCGCAGCGCCAACACCGACAGCCCCACCAGCGCCAGCGTGAGGTAGTAGTAGGCCGCGCCGCCCAGCCACGGCGCGGGCCACACGCCGATCAGGCCGTTGGAGCCGCCGGTGACGGCATCCCACTGGAACACCACCGACCACACGATCTGCGAGAACGCGAGGGTCAGCATGGCCAGGTACACGCCCGACAGGCGCACGCAGAACCAGCCGAAGACCAACGCCCCGGCCCCGGCCACCAGCGGCGCGAGCGCCATGGCCAGCGGCATGGGCATGCTGAAGGCCTTGAGCAGCACCGCGGCGCCGTAGGCGCCCAGCCCGTAGTAGGCCGCGTGGCCGAACGAATGCAGGCCGCCTGGGCCCATGATGAAGTGCAGGCTCACCGCGAAGAGCACCGCCACCAGCACGTCCTGCGCCAGCACCGTGGCATACGGCAGCCAGGCCGACAGCAGCGGCAGCGCGGCCAGGGCCGCCAGCACGGCCACCACCGCGGCCCGGAACAGCGGCGTGCCCGGGCGCAGCGGCGCCTCCGCCGGCGCAGAGTTGCGGCTCACGGCCTGGGGCCGCCCCATCAGCCCCCAGGGCCGGAACACCAGCACCAGGGCCATCACCAGGAACTCCACCACCAGCGTGAGCTTGGAAAACGACACCTCGACGCCGAACCACTGCACCGTGCCCAGCCCCACGCACAGCGCCTTGATCTCGGCGATCAGCAGCGCGGCCACGTAGGCGCCCGGGATCGACCCCATGCCGCCCACCACCACGA
>NZ_BAAJYS010000409.1:0-2847 GCF_057543315.1 Acidovorax sp. KPB24-07 | reverse complement strand
CGCCTCGGCCATGCGGTCGAGCACGCGGGCCGACGGCGTGGCCTGCGGCTGCTGCATGAGGCGCCGCGCATCGGCCAGCGCGCTGCCGTAGTCGCCGGTGCCGTGCGCGGCGTCCAGCGCCGCGGCCAGTGGCTCGCATTCGGCCAGCACCTGCGCGCCCCATTCGGCCAGCGGGATCTCGCGCCCGGCGCGCTGCAGCAGCAGGCCCGGCTCGCGGCCGCGCTCGGCGGTCAGGTGCTGGTTGCGCTGCAGCTCGGCGATCTCCTGCGGCGTGTCGGGCGGGCTGTCGGACAGCAGGCAGTGCAGCAGGAACACGTCCAGCAGGCGCATGGTCTGCGTCTCGATGCCCAGCGGCGCGAACGGGTCCAGGTCCATCAGCCGCACCTCGACGTATTCGACCCCCCGGTCGCGCAGCGCGTTCAGAGGCCGCTCGCCCGAGCGCACGGTGCGCTTGGGGCGAATGGTGCCGTAGAACTCGTTCTCGATCTGCAGCAGGCTGGTGCCCAGCTGGTTGTATTCGCCCCCGGGGTTGCGCACGCCCAGCGCCTCGTAGGCGGGGTATGGCCGGCTCAGGGCTTCGCGCAGCGAGGCGGCGTAGCCGTCCAGGCCGTTATAGCTCACCGCCAGCGTGGCCTGTGCATCGCTCTGGTAGCCCAGGCGGCCCATGCGCAGCGAGGTGGCGTGCGGCAGGTAGAGCGCCTCGCCGCCCAGGCGCTGCAGGCCGTGCTCGCGCCCCTGCACGAAGCATGGGCACAGCGCGGGCGAGGCGCCGAACAGATACAGCAGCACGAAGGCATGGCGGCGGAAGTTGCGGATCAGCGCGAAATATTCGTCGCTGGTCACATCGGGCAGCGACCAGTTGTAGTGGATGCCCGAGATGGTCTGCATGCGCCGGCCGTAGCGGTGGCCCAGCCCCATGCGGTACACGCTCTTGGCGCGCCCCACGTTGGACGAGCCGTAGCGCGCCAGGGGAATGGTCTCGTCGGTGGGCAGGCCGCAGGGCATGCTGGACAGCCACAGCATCTCGCCGCCCGAAGCCTGCAGGCTGCGGTAGACGAACTGGTGGATCTCGGTGAGTTCGTCCAGGCATTCCTGCACGCCCAGGCGCGCGCCCGTGATCAGCTCGATCTGCGACTCGCTGTAGTCGGTGGTGATGTGGGGATGGGTCAGCGCCGAGCCGAGCGCCGCCGGGTGCGGCGTGAGCGCCAGCCCTCCCGTGGGCAGCACCCGCAGTCCCTCTTTTTCGATGCCACGGCGCATGCCAGCCAGTCGGCTGGCGGGCTGCGCGTGGATTTTCCGCTGCAGATGGCTCATCATCATTTGGTCGTTTCTTTATAACCTGATCGTCGGTTCGGCCCGGAACTTAGCACGGCCGGCACACTCTCGCTGGCGCACCAGATCAAGACCTTGGCTTCGCGCGGCCGCACCCCTCTTCGCAGGCAGGTCCGCCGCCCCGGGTGCCGCACTGCAACATCGCGCGTGTCGTGGCCAGCCAACGCAGGGCGTGCAATGCGCCCGGTCCAGCCACTGTTCCCGGGCACCCCTCGCCCGCGGAACGCACCCGACGCCCATGAATGACTGGACACCATGCCCAAACTCTCAGTGCGTCCCACCATCTCGTCCGCAGGCCTGCCCGGCAACTCGACATCGAGTGCCCACGCCGCGCGCCGGCCAGCCACAAGCAGGCCCACCACAAGCTGCACCAGCTCGATCCGCGTGCAGCGCAGAACGAACTGCTGTCGCCCCTGTACGACGCAGGCCGGGCAGCGCGCAAATACCTCGCGCAGCCGCTGCCCGCCGCCGATGCCGCGTCCATGCCCCCGCGCAAGCCCAAATCGGTGCTGGGCCAGTTGGCGACCAAGGTAGGCAGTTGTTTCGGCATGGCGCGGGGCCACCCGAAGCCCGTCGAGGAAATGCTCCGCTACCAGAACACCCCGAAGGACCCCTCGCGCCTCCCTTCGCGCAGCCGCGGTCAGTGGGAGAGCCTGGAGCCGGTGCTGACCGGGCAGATGAAGGCCGCCGAAACCGTGCGGCTGGCCCAGATCGCCGTGGACAAGGCCATCGCCATGGAGCGGCTGGTGCAGCACCATGAAACGCGCCTGAGTGAAGAGGCCAGCGAGCGCGGCCAAAGGGCGGCCAGCCTCGCCAACCAGGCACACCGGCTCGCCAGCGAACAAAAATCCATGGCCAGCTTGCGGGCTGCGCTTCATCGGCTGGACCAAAGGCTCGACCGATCGCTCGCGGAAAACGATGCGGCAGGTGACTGGGGCGGCAGCGATCAGGAAGCGCTGACCCGGCACATCGAGGCGTTGCAGGCGCTGAGAAGCCGGCAAGCCGCCAAGCACGCCGAACTGGAGCGAAGCAGCCAGGGCAAGGACGCCGAGCTGAAAGACATCCAGAAGCTGGCCACGGATCAGGCACGCGAACTGTTCGAATTCGAAGCCGGCGCCGACGATCTGAAGTCGCTGCAGCCGGCACTGGCCCGACGCCGCAAGGAGGCCGAACTGCAACTGGAGCACGCCCAGCGCCGCCACCGGACGGCGACCGAAGCCCTGCAAAAGACCTACGGCGAGATCATCGACTTGCAATTGCGGCGCCTGCCCGGCTTCGAGGTGTACCGAAGCTCGCCCGCGATTGCCGCCCTGCGCGAGGCGCTCCGCGACTGGGTGAAGGCCATCGACCCGACCCGCCACGGCGCCGAGGCCATCGCGCCCGCAGGCGCGCTGACGATGGCAATCAAGGCCCTGGCCGACACCAGCGGTGGCCATGCCGAGGTGGCGCTGCAGACGCTGCAGGCCCTGCGCACCCACACCTGGGGCACGCTGCTGCCCGACCCGGCTGCGGGCC
>NZ_BAAJYS010000408.1:0-2850 GCF_057543315.1 Acidovorax sp. KPB24-07 | reverse complement strand
GACACGGGCGGCTCGATCCGCCAGCCCGCCTCGTTCTGCGGCATCACGGGCATCAAGCCGACCTACGGCCGCGCCTCGCGCTACGGGATGATCGCCTTCGCCTCCAGCCTGGACCAGGCCGGCCCCATGGCCCGCTCGGCCGAGGACTGCGCCCTGCTGCTGTCGGCCATCTGCGGCCCGGACCTCGACCGCGACTCCACCTCGCTCGACCTGCCGGCGCAGGACTTCACCCGCCAGTTGAACGACGGCATCGACGGGCTGCGCATCGGCATCCCGGCCGAGTTCTTCGGCGAGGGCCTCGCGCCCGGCGTGCGCGCCGCGGTGGACGCCGCGCTCCAGGAATACGAGAAGCTCGGCGCGAAACTGGTGCCCATCAGCCTGCCGCGCACCGAGCTGTCCATTCCCGTGTACTACGTGATCGCCCCGGCCGAGGCCTCGTCCAACCTCTCGCGGTTCGACGGCGTGAAGTTCGGCCACCGCGCCAGCGACTACACCGATCTGGTGGACATGTACAAGAAGACGCGCGCCGAGGGCTTCGGCGACGAGGTCAAGCGCCGCATCATGATCGGCACCTACGTGCTGTCGCACGGCTACTACGACGCCTACTACCTGCAGGCGCAGAAGATCCGCCGCATGATCGCCGACGACTTCCAGAATGCCTTCCAGTCGTGCGACCTCATCGCCGGCCCGGTGGCACCCACGGTGGCGTGGAAGCTCGGCGAGCACGGCAACGACCCGCTGGCCGACTACCTGGCCGACATCTTCACGCTGCCCGCCTCGCTCGCCGGCCTGCCCGGCATGAGCGTGCCCGCCGGCTTCGGCGAGGACGGCATGCCCGTGGGCCTGCAGCTGATCGGCAACTACTTCCAGGAAGCCCGGCTGCTCAATGCCGCCCACCGCCTGCAGCAAGCCACCGATTTCCACCTCCGCATGCCGGGAGGCCTCTGAACATGACCGCCCCATTGATCCACGGCTACGAAGTCGTCATCGGCTTCGAAACCCACACCCAGCTTGCGACGAAATCCAAGATCTTTAGCCGCGCGCCCACCGCCTTCGGCGCCGCGCCCAACACGCAGGCCTGCGCGGTGGACCTGGCCCTGCCGGGCACCCTGCCCGTGATGAACCGCGAGGCCGTGGCCTGCGCCATCAAATTAGGACTGGCCCTGGGCTCCACCATTGCGCCGGAAAGCGTTTTCGCCCGCAAGAACTACTTCTATCCGGATCTGCCCAAGGGCTACCAGATCAGCCAGTTCGAGATCCCGGTGGTGCAGGGCGGCGAGGTGTCGTTCTTCCTGGGCGACGAGAAGAAGACCGTGAAGCTCGTGCGCGCCCACCTGGAAGAAGACGCGGGCAAGTCGCTGCACGAGGACTTCATCGGCCAGAGCGGCATCGATTTGAACCGCGCCGGCACGCCGCTGCTGGAGATCGTGACCGAGCCCGACATGCGCTCGTCCGAAGAGGCCGTGGCCTACGCCAAGGAGCTGCACAAGATCGTGACGTGGATCGGCATCTGCGACGGCAACATGCAGGAGGGCTCGTTCCGCTGCGACGCCAACGTCTCGGTGCGCAAGCCCGGCGCCCCGCTGGGCACGCGCCGCGAGATCAAGAACCTGAACAGCTTCAAGTTCATGCAGCAGGCGATCGACTACGAGATCCGCTGGCAGATCGAGCAGATCGAGGACGGCCACGCGATCCAGCAGGCCACGGTGCTGTTCGACCCCGGCACGGGCGAGACCCGCGCCATGCGCACCAAGGAAGACGCGGCCGACTACCGCTACTTCCCCGATCCGGACCTGCCGCCGCTGCAGATTTCGCAGCAATGGGTGGACGAGCAGCGCGCGCTGATGCCCGAGCTGCCCCGCAGCATGGCCGCGCGCTTCGTGGCCGACTACGGCCTGCCCGAGTACGACGCGACCACGTTGACCCAGTCGAAGGCGATGGCTTCGTATTTCGAAGCGGCGGCGCAGGCCAGCCAGCAACCCAAGCTGGTCAGCAACTGGATCATGGGCGAGGTGTCGCGGCGGGTGAATGCCGGCGAGAGCGACATCGCCGCGGCCCCCGTGAGCGCCGCCCAACTGGCGCAACTGGTCACCCGCATCGCCGATGGCACGATCTCCAACAACGCCGCCCGGCAGGTGTTCGAGGCGCTGTGGAGCGATGCGGCTGCGGGCGATGTGGACGCGATCATCGAGGCCAAGGGCCTCAAGCAGATGAACGACTCCGGCGCGCTGGAAAAGATCATCGACGACGTGATCGCCGCCAACCCCGACAACGTGGCCCAGTTCCGCGCGGGCAAGGACAAGGCCTTCAACGCGCTCGTGGGCCAGGCCATGAAGGCCAGCAAGGGCAAGGCCAATCCGCAGCAGGTGAACGACCTGCTGCGCGCCCGGCTCGCGGCGGCGTCTTCCTGACGCCGCTCTGCCCCGGCCACCGGGGAAGGGTGCCTTTACTGTGAATGCATGGCGGGGCGCTGCCCCGCCCAAAGGCTCTTGAGCTGCACCAGTTCGGCGTCGAACCGCTGGTGCACGCGGCGCTTTTCCTGCTCCTGCCCGGCGATGAACCGCTGCTGCTCGGCCAGCGCGTCTTCCTGCTCGGCGATCTGGCGGCGCAGGAGCATGGGCGCCTTGCTGGGATCGCGGCGGTAGAACTCCATTTCGGCATCGAGCGCCTTGCGCTGGCGCTGCAGGTCGGCCACGCGCTTTTCGGCGACGGCCGTGACCTCGTTGACCTGCTGGATGGCCGCGGCGCGCTCGGCATCGTGCGAGGCCTGGTCGGGGTAGCGGGCCACCAGCACGCGCTCGCGGCGGCGCTCGTCGGCGATGCGGGCGCGCTCCTCGGCCTCCTTGCGGC
>NZ_BAAJYS010000407.1:0-2853 GCF_057543315.1 Acidovorax sp. KPB24-07 | reverse complement strand
GCCCTTCTTGATCGCGTCCTGGTGCGAGCCCGAGAACGAGGTGAACACCAGGTCGCCCACGTACGGGTGGCGCGGGTGCACGGGCAGCGCGGTGCATTCCTCGGCCACGCGCGCCACGGCGTTGATGTCGGAGAAGTCGAGCCCCGGATGCACGCCCTGCGTGTAGAGGTTGAGCGCCACCGTCACCACGTCGAGGTTGCCGCTGCGCTCGCCATTGCCGAAGAGGCAGCCTTCCACGCGCTGGGCGCCGGCCATCATGGCCAGCTCGGCCGCCGCCACGCCGGTGCCGCGGTCGTTGTGCGGGTGCACCGAGAGCACGATGTGCTCGCGGGGGCTCAGGCGCCGGTGCATCCACTCGATCTGGTCGGCGAACACGTTGGGGGTGGCGTTTTCCACCGTGGTGGGCAGGTTGATGATGATCTCGCGACCCGGGCCCACGCCCCAGGCGGCGATGGCGGTCTGGCAGGCTTCGAGCGAGACTTCCAGCTCGGTTGCGCTGAAGGTTTCGGGCGAATACTGCAGCGTCCAGCGGGTTTCGGGCTGGGCATCGGTCAGGCGCTTCAGGTGCGAGACGTGCTGGTCGATGAACGCCATCACCTGCGTCACGTTCATGCCGAATACCACGCGCCGCCACACGGGCGCGGTGGCGTTGTACAGGTGCACGATGGCGCGCGGCGCGCCGCGCACAGCCTCGACAGTGCGCTCGATGAGGTCGGCGCGCGACTGCGTCATGACCATCAGGGTCACGTCGTCGGGCACAAGGCCTTCGTCGATGAGGCGGCGCACGAAGTCGTAGTCGGTCTGCGATGCGGCAGGAAAGCCCACCTCGATTTCCTTGAAGCCGATGCGTACCAGTTCGTGGAACAGCTTCATCTTGCGCTCGCCGTTCATCGGCTCGAACAGTGCCTGGTTGCCGTCGCGCAGGTCGGTGGACAACCAGATGGGAGCGCGGATGATGGTCTTGGAAGGCCAGGTGCGGTCGGCCAGCGCGATGGGGGCGATGGGCTGGTACTTGGTAGCGGGCTTGGAAATCATGAGAGGCTCCACGAACGGTGTGTGCCGTGCTGCAAGGCAGCGCTGGGGCACGGGTCGAATCAACGGTGAACGGTGAACGACATCCCCTGCAGCCCTCCACCATGGGTGGAGGCTGGTTCGCGGGCCGGGGTCAGGGGGAAATCGGTGTTGCGCTTTTAGGCAACGGTGATGGCGAACGCAGGCAGACCCCGGCCAGGCACTAGGCCTAGCGATAGTGGGGATAGCAGCAGATTGCGTTGCATAGCGGCAAATCCTAGCACAGGACGATCAAATCCCGTCCACAGGCGCCAAAACGCCACAAAAACTGATTAACAATGGGTCATACATTTCGCACGTTCTTGCATTTGTAAAGGGCGTGCCGGTTCTTCTGCATCGGTTCGTCCGGGCGCGTTGACGCCCTTGTCTGCTGTCTGCCCTCCACAGGAGCACGTTCCATGAAACGCCGTGTATTCACCACCCGCCTGGGCGCCTCGCTGGCCCTTCCCTGGATCGGCTCGACCGCTCGCGCGGCCCCTCCCGTCATCGTCGGCATGGTGGCGCCGCTGACCGGAGGCAATGCCGCCGAAGTGGGCAAGCAGGTGGTACTGGGGGTGGAAACCTATTTTGCCGAGGCGCAAAAGAGCCAGGCATTTCCCGGCCTGGAGGTGCGGCTCGTCGTGGAAGACGATGAATTCAAGCCCGAGAAGACGCTGGCCGGCGCCCGCAAGCTGCTGGCCATGAAGCCCGCCGCGCTGATCTCTTTCGCCACCAGCAACACCCAGGCGCTGATCGAGGCCAAGCTGCCGCAGGACAGCGGCGTGCCGCTGTTTCCCACGCGCTCGGGCTCGCAGGTCATCCGCGAGCCGGTGAACCCCTACGTCTTTCACGTGCGCGCCGGCTACAGCACGGAGCTGACCAAGCTGGTCGCGCAGATGGGCGACGCCATCGGCATGACCAAGTTCGCGGCGCTCTACCAGAACGACGCCTATGGCGAAAAGGGCCTGGAGGCGCTCACGGCGGCCCTGTCGAAGCGCAAGCTGTCACTGGTCGCCAAGGAGCCCTACGAACGCACCTCGTCGGACATCCAGCCCGCGCTGGCCAAGCTGCTCAAGGCCGATGCGCAGGTGATCGTGATGGTGGCGGGCCAAGCCGCGGGCAGCGCCTTCGTGAAGGCCTACCGCGCGGCCGGCGGGCATGCGCAGGTGGTCGGCATCTCCGACCTCGACCCCGTGAAACTGGTGGACGCCGTGGGTGCGGAAAACGCCCGCGGCGTGGGCATGACACAGGTGTTCCCGGCGCTCACCAACCAGTCGATTCCGGTAGTGCGCGAATTCCGCCAGGCCATGCAGGCGGCGCAGCAGAGCGCCAGCATCGCCTCGCTGGCGGCGTTCGAAGGCTTCCTCGTGGCCAAGACCATCGGCCAGGGAATCAAGGCCGTGCCGCGCAGCGGCAGCGGGGGCGTGGATGGCCGGGCGCTGGCCGAGACGCTGTCGCGCCTGCCGCGCATTGATCTGGGCGGCTACGAGGTGTCGTTCCTGAACAACCGGCGCGAAGGCAGCCTGTTCACGGAAATCGCCATCCTCGACAGCTTCGGGCGCGCGCGCTACTGACCAAAGCTGGGGCCTCTGAGCCCCAGGGCATCCCCGCGAAGCGGGGCCTGGAACGGTGCTAAACGCCCGCGGTGGCCTTCGCCACCGCCGCGCCGTGCTGCGCGAACCACTTGCCCAACGCGGGCCGCGCGCAGCGCTGCAGGCCCATGAGCAGGGCATGCGCGGGGTCGGCCACCCCCCAGCGGGTGCGCAGGTCGTGCTGGATGCGGCCCAGCAGCGCCGCGGCCAT
>NZ_BAAJYS010000406.1:0-2863 GCF_057543315.1 Acidovorax sp. KPB24-07 | reverse complement strand
GGCCAGATCGACGGCCACGGGCGTGAACGCGGCGTGTTCGATGGCCGGCGCGGCCACGTCCAGCCCGCTCACGTGCCAGCCCGCGGCCAGCAGCGACTCGGCGATGGCGCGGCCGATGCCGCTGCTGCTGCCGGTGACGGCGGCATGGGCGCCTGGGGGCGGCGTGCCGTCATTCCGCACGGATGTTGCCCTCGGTCACGATCTTCTGGGAGCGCTCCATGTCGGCGCGCTGGAACCTGGCGAAGTCGTCCACGCTGCCCGGCGTGACGAGCAGCCCCTGGTCCTTGAGCTTCTGGGCCATGTCGCCGGCCAGGGCCTTGTTCACCTCGGCGTTCAGGCGCTGCACCAGCAAGGGCGGCGTCTTGGCCGGGGCCCACAGGCCGTACCAGCTGTAGAACTCGAAGCCGGGAAGGGTCTCGGCCACCGTGGGCACGTCGGGCAGGTTGGGCACGCGCTGGGCGGAGGTCACGGCCACCACCTTGAGCATGCCGCTCTTGTGGTACTGGAGCGAGCCGAGGATGGGGTCGATGAAGCCGTCGATCTGCCCCCCGATCAGGTCCTGGAAGGCCGGCGCCGTGCCCTTGTAGGGCACGATGAGGTAGTCGATCTTGCCGGCCCGTTTCAGCAGCTCGGTCGAGAGATGCCCGGCCGAGCCGATGGAGCCCACGGCGAAGGTCATCTTGCCCGGGTGGCTCTTGGCGTAGCCCAGCAGGGATTTGATGTCGGTCACCGGCAGGTCCTTGTTGACCGCCACCGACAGGGGCGCCTTGGCCACCAGCGCCACGGGCGCGAAGTCCTGCGTGACGCTGAACGGCACCGATTTGAGCGTCATCGGCGCGGTCGTGAAGGTGGAGGCGCTGAACAGCAGCGTGTAGCCGTCCGCCGCGGCCTTGGCGACCGCGTCGCCGCCGATCACGCCGCTGCCGCCGGGCTTGTTGTCGATCACGAAGCTCTGCCCGGTCTGCTCGCCGAGCTTTTGCGCCAGCATGCGGCCCACGGCGTCCAGCGTGCCGCCCGGCGGGAACGGGATCACCACGCGCACCGGCTTGTTCGGGTAGGTCTGCGCGAAGCCGCTGGCGGCGGCAGTGAGCGCGAGGGCGCCGAGGACGGCGCGGAGGAATGGCTTGCGTTGCATGGCGTGTCTCCTGTCTTTATGGGGTCGCGAATGTCCGGTGCGGGCCGTGCGGTGCGGCCCGTCTTGTCATGGCACCCGCAGATCAGCGCTGCAGCAGGCCCGCCTGCCGGACGGCGGCGCGCAGGGCCTCGACCTCCTGGGCGTTGGGCGCCTCGGTGGGTGGGCGCACGGTGGCGTCGTCGATCACGCCGGCCAGGTACATGCCGCCCTTCATGCGCGCATGGGCCTCGCCCGTGGGCTCGCCGCCGCCGTACACCGCGTCCTTGAGCGGCGTGATGACGGCCTGCACGGCCATGGCTTTTTTCAGGTCGCCGGCCTTCACGGCGTTCCACAGGTCGATGATGAGCTGCGGGATGAAGGTGGCGAAGCCCACCAGCGCGCCATCGACGCCCTGCACCATCGAGGCCAGCAGGTATTCGTCGTGGCAGGTGAGGATGGCCTTGGAGGCGTCGGCCTCGCGGATCGCCTGGATGTCGCGGGCGTACTTGTTCATGTCGCGCTGGCCCACCTTGAAGGCCTGCAGGTAGGGCAGCCGGGCGAGTTCGGCCAGCAGTTGCGACGAGTACGAGGCGCGCGTCCATGCCGGGTACACGTGGCACACCAGGTCCAGGCCCGGCGCGGCCCGGTGGATGGCCTCGAAATATTGCAGCGCATGGCCCGGCGTGAAGCCGAAGCGCAGCCAGTGGTGGGGCGGCATGACGTCCAGCGCTACGGCGCCGGCGGCCTGGGCGGCACGGGCATGTTCGGCGGCTTCGGCCAGGCCCTCGCAGACGATGGAGGAGATGACGGGCGTGCGGCCCTTCAGTTCGTCGGCCACGATGCGGGTGACCTCGGCGCGCTCGGTAGGGGTGAGGGAAAACACCTCGCCGGTGTGCCCGTTGGTCATGATGGCCACCACGCCCTCGTGGCCGGCCAGCCAGGCGGCGAGCTTGCGCAGGGCGGGCTCGTCGATGCGGTGGTCGGGGGTGAAGGGGCACGAGATGGCGGGGATGATCCCGCGATAATTCGCGATGGAAGGCATTCAAGGTCTCCGTTATGGGTGCAGGGGAACGACAACGCAGCGGATCTTCCGGCGACGGCCCCGCACCGTCCAATACCCGAATCGCATACATCTATCTGCACGGAACACGACGCCCATGGGACCTGGCAACCGCCCCCTCGATCTCGAATGGCTGGAAGACTTCCTGGCCCTGGCCGAGTGCGGCAATTTCTCGCGCGCCGCCGAGGCCCGGGCCATCGCCCAGCCCGCGTTCAGCCGCCACATCCGTGCGCTGGAGGAATGGGTGGGCGTGGAGCTGTTCGACCGCAGCGCGCACCCGGCCGCCCTCACGGCGGCGGGGCAGCGCTTTCTGCCCCTGATGGAAACCCTGCTGGCCAACCTGGAGGCCGCGCGCATCAAGGCGCGCGCCGCGCACGACACGGCGGCCGCCAGCCTGCGCTTCGCGGCCACGCACGTGCTCTCGCTCACCTTCTTTCCGCGCTGGCTGGGCCAGCTGGAGGCGCAGCTGCGCCTGGGGCCCATCCAGACCATGTCGGACAGCTCCCGCGCGTGCGAAGACCTGGCGCTGCAGCGGCGCGTGCAGTTCGTGCTGTGCCACGGCCATGCGGAGGCGCCCGGGCGCCTGGACGAGGCGCAATACCCCATGCAGCGGCTGTCGGACGACGTGCTGCAGCCGGTGAGCGCGGCGGGCCCCGACGGCGGGCCGCTGCACGCCATCGGCCGGGACG
>NZ_BAAJYS010000405.1:0-2883 GCF_057543315.1 Acidovorax sp. KPB24-07 | reverse complement strand
CCGCTGCGGGGGGGACGGGGTTCCATGGGACGCGCCTCGTTCACCACGATGCTGCGGCCGCCCAGGGGCTGGCCGTTCATGCCCTGGATGGCGGCTTGCGCTTCAGGGTCGCTGCCCATCTCGACGAAGCCAAAGCCCTTGGAGCGGCCCGTGTCGCGCTCCATCATGACTTTGGCGCTGATCACGGCTCCGAATTGGCCGAAGGCCTGCTCCAGGTCACTGTCACGCACCGAGTACGGCAAATTGCCGACGTACAGTTTGTTGCCCATCACGGGACTCCTCAAAAACACATTGATAAAGCGATGGAGTCCCGAAAACGCAGCCAGTGAATCACAAAGATGTCCCATGCGCGAAACTGACGGATCCCCGCAAACGTCGACGCGAAAAATATCTCGCCGATGCATTATGGGCCATAAATTCCGCAAAAAAGCAAGGTGCCGGACACGCGCCAAACGCGCTGGCTCAGCCATGAAAAAAGGGCCCCGAAAGACCCTTTTTTTGAAATGCTGTCAGCGTGAGCTTAGTAGCTGCTGCGGCCACCGCCGTAGCCACCGCCACCACCACCGCCGCCGAAACCACCGCTGCGGCCGCCACCACCGCCGTAGCCGCCGCCACCGCCGTTGCCGCCACCGAAGCCGCCGCCACCGCTGCGGGGGGGACGGGGTTCCATCGGACGGGCTTCGTTGACCACGAGGTCACGGCCGCCGAAGTTTTGACCATGCGCGCCTTGGATGGCGGCTTGCGCTTCGGCATCGTTGCTCATTTCGACGAAGCCGAAACCCTTGGAGCGGCCGGTGTCACGTTCCATCATGACCTTGGCGCTCACCACGTTGCCGTACTGGCTGAACGTTTGTTGCAGGTCGTCGTCGCGGAAAGAATAGGGCAGGTTGCCCACGTAGAGTTTGTTGCCCATGAAGGACTCCTAAAAAAAACAAGAAAACGCGATGGAGCCCGACGCAATCAACAAACCTGTGACGACTTCAAAGACGCGAAACCGACCAATCACCGCTACTTGCGTTCCTGCTTGGCAGAAAGGCAAGGCCCATTATTAACCATCTATTCGGGGTCCAAGCACGAAAATTGGCGCGCCTGCAACGTTTTCGTTGGGTATTTACCCGAAGGCTGGAAGCGCATCGTTACAATCGGCCCGTCTTTGGGGAGTAGCCCGCCCGGCGCACAGACCGCACGGGGGCATGCATCAACAAACTCGGGCCTGCGCGGCCTGTGGTGCATGCGGTTCCATCGGAACTGGGCGAGACCATTGACTGCACACCGATCCCAAAGGCCGGCGTCGGGGTGCAGTCAATGCTCTGCGACCTGTCCGGCCGGACAACTCCCTGCCCCCAATGGAAGCCTTTTTCGTTTCGACCGCCATCGTCGCCCTCGCGGAGATGGGCGACAAGACCCAACTCCTTTCCCTCGTTCTCGCGGCGCGTTTTCGCAAGCCCTGGCCGATCGTGCTCGGCATCCTGGTCGCCACGCTGGCCAACCACGCGCTGGCCGGCGCCGTGGGCGCCTGGGTGACGACCGTCGTGGGCCCGCAGGTGCTGCGCTGGGGGCTCGGGCTGTCGTTCATCGCGATGGCGGTGTGGATGCTCATCCCCGACCGGCTGGACGACGACGCATCGGGCGGCGCGCCGCGCTTTGGCGTGTTCGGCACCACGCTGATCGCGTTCTTCCTAGCCGAGATGGGCGACAAGACCCAGGTCGCCACGGTGATGCTGGCCGCGCGCTACAGCGCCTATTGGTGGGTGGTGGCCGGCACGACCCTGGGCATGATGCTGGCCAACGCGCCCGTGGTCTGGCTGGGCGAGCGCATCACGCGGCGGGTGCCGATCCGCGCGGTGCACATGGTGTCGGCGGTGATCTTCCTCGTGCTGGGGCTGATCGCGCTTTTCGCACCCGCGGCCTGAACGTGCACGGGCCCATGGCCGGCGGGCCCGGGCTTTGGTATAGTGCCCCTCGCGCCGATTTGCATAGCTTGCGGGCGCTTTATAAATACCGCTAAAGACCCGTCCGCCAAGTGACAGACACACCGACCCGGCCTCGTTTTTAGCGACGCCGGGTTTTTTCATGTCCTTCATTGCCACGCCCCAGTCCCTGCATTTCGCCGACGCGCTGCCGCTGCAGGGCGGCGGCGCCATCCGCGACTACACCCTTGCCTTCGAGACCTACGGCACGCTCAACGCCGACCGCTCCAACGCGGTGCTGGTGTGCCATGCGCTGAACGCCTCGCACCACGTGGCGGGCGTGTACGAAGGCCAGCCCAGGAGCGAAGGCTGGTGGAACAACATGATCGGCCCCGGCAAGCCGGTGGACACGAACCGCTTCTTCGTGATCGGCATCAACAACCTGGGCTCGTGCTTCGGCTCGACCGGCCCGATGGACACGCACCCGGACACCGGCGAGGTGTACGGCGCCGACTTCCCCGTGGTCACGGTGGAGGACTGGGTGAACGCGCAGGCCCGCCTGCTGGACCGCATCGGCGTGCAGCAGCTCGCGGCGGTGCTGGGCGGCAGCCTGGGCGGCATGCAGGCGCTGTCGTGGACGCTGCAGTACCCCGAACGTGTGCGCCATGCGGTGGTGGTGGCCAGCGCCCCCAATCTCACGGCGGAGAACATCGCCTTCAACGAGGTGGCGCGCCGGGCCATCGTGACCGACCCGGACTTCCACGGCGGGCACTTCTACCGGCACGGGGCGATCCCGCAGCGCGGCCTGCGCATCGCGCGGATGATCGGCCACATCACATACCTGTCGGACGACGTGATGAACGAGAAATTCGGCCGCCAGCTGCGCCAGACGGTGATGGAGGAGACGCTGCCGGCAGGCACCGCCGGCGGTGCGCCGGCCGCCCCAGGCACGCCCGGCGCGGGGCCGGGCTAC
>NZ_BAAJYS010000404.1:0-2888 GCF_057543315.1 Acidovorax sp. KPB24-07 | reverse complement strand
ACCGGCAGCACCACGCCCAGCCGCGCCAGGGCATCGTCGCGCCCGGCGATCCAGCCGGCCACGATGGTCAGCGCCAGCAGCCAGGCCTTGATGTTGACGAACTGCATCGCCGCGCCCTGCCAGAAGCCCACGTCCATGCGCCCGGCCTGCGCCTGGCCCAGTTGGGCGCTGCGGCTCAGCTTGAAGGCCAGCCACAGCAGGTAGCCGATGCCCAGCACCTTGATGCCCAGGCGCACCGCCGGCACCGCCATCACCAGCGCGCCGACACCGCCCGCGCACACCAGCAGCAGGGCGCTCCAGCCCAGGGGCACCGCCCAGACGAAGCGCATCGCGTGGCGCAGGCCGCGGTTGGCAGCGATCGCCGTGGCCAGCGTGGTGTTGGGCCCGGGGCTGAAGCTCATGGCGGTGGCCAGCGCCAGCAGGGCGGTGAATTCGACGAAGGGCATGGGGTGTTGCAGGGGTTGTGGCTTCCAATGTAGGAGCAGATTCCATTACAGTTGCAATACAGTTATTTCGACAATTTCATGATCTGTATTGGTGTTTGCATCAGCACAGTGAAGGAGCCCCCCGCCATGCTGACCCGCACCGCCCGCCGATCCCTGACCGAGCAACTGGCCGAGCGCTTCGCCGAACGCATCCGCGCCCGGCTGCTGCCCGCCGGCGCGCGGCTGCCTTCGGTGCGCGAATGCGCACGGCTGCAGGGCGTGAGCGCGTACACGGTGGTGGCCGCCTACGACCAGCTCCTCGCGCAGGGCCTGGTGGAGGCCCGCAGCCAGCGGGGCTTCTATGTGCGCGACATTGCACAAAAAATGCCTGAAGGGCATATTCCACTAGGGCATGGCGCTATAGAAAAAATAGCAAACGACCGCAAGTCTTCCCCCGTGCTGTCCCCGCTGCCCTCGGGCTCGTGCGTCAATGCCACGGCGCTGATCCGCGGCATGTTCCACCAGGCCTCCAGCCACCCGCAGCCGGGGGCCGGTGTGTTCCCGCGCGACTGGCTGGAAAACACCTTCATGGGCGCGGCGGTGCGCAAGGTTGCCAGCGGCCGGGCGCTGCAGGACAGCTCGCTGCAGTACGGCGACCCCATGGGCGAGCCCACCCTGCGCGAGGTGCTGGCCCGGCGCCTGCAGGGCTTCGGCGTGCCCGCACAGGCCAGCCAGGTCATCACCACCATGGGCGCCACGCACGCGCTGGACATCGTGAGCCGCACCCTGCTGAAGGCGGGCGACACCGTGATGGTGGAAGAACCCGGCTGGTCGGTGGAGTTCGCGCGGCTCGATGCGCTGGGCATGCGCATCCTGCCGGTGCCGCGCGGCGCCCAGGGCCCCGACCTCGCGGTGATGGAGCGCTACTGCGAGGTGCACGCCCCCAAGCTCTTCGTGAGCGTGAGCGTGTTCCACAACCCCACCGGCTACTGCCTCACGCCGGGCAGCGCGCACCAGGTGCTGCAGCTGGCCGGGCGGCACGGCTTTCACATCGTCGAAGACGACACCTACAGCCACATCGCGCCGGAACACGCCACGCGCCTCACGGTGCTGGACGGCCTGGCGCGCACCATCTACGTGAGCGGCTTCGCCAAGATCCTCGCGCCCAACTGGCGCATCGGCTACCTGGCCGCGCCGCCCGATCTGGTGGAGCCGCTGCTGGACACCAAGCTGCTGTCCACGCTGACCACGCCCTCGCTGCTGGAAAAAGCCATGGCCCTGTGCATCGAGCAGGGCATGCTGCGCCGCCACAGCGACCGCATGCGCCAGCGGCTGGCCCAGGCCCGGGCGCGCAGCGTGCAGCTGGCGCTGGAGGCCGGCTGCACCTTCGCGGCCGAGCCGGCCGGCATGTTCGGCTGGGTCGAGACGGGCGTGGACACCGACGTGCTGGCCCAGCGCATGCTGGACGAGGGCTACCTGCTCGCGCCGGGCGCGCTGTTCCACGCCAGCCGCCAGCCGTGCACGCTCATGCGCATCAACTTCACCACCACGCAGGACGCGGCGTTCTGGCGCGTGTTCCAGCAGCAGGCGGCGGCCCTGGCCGGGGGCGTGCGGGGGTGACTGCGGGGGTGACTGCGGGGGTGGCCCGGTGGCCGCCGGGCGGTGCCCCATGGGCCTGGAGATGGGGCGGCGGTCTGTGTGATTTCGTGTGCGTTGCGGCCGAAACAGCCGCAATTGGTTACATCTAGAGGCATTTTCCCGCTGGCGGGGGGATTTCCGGGGGGTGGGATGCGCTCAGCCGCGCACTATCATTCGGCCCATTCCAATCCGACCCACCGGCCCTTCGCGGCCGCTGCACCCATGACACGCCGAGTCACCATCCAGACGCCCCTGGGCGAGCAGTTGCAGTTTCGCCAGCTGCAGGGCAAAGAAGCGCTCTCCGAGCTGTTCTCCTTGGACGTGGACCTGCTGAGCGAGAGCAAATCCATCGACCCCAAGGCCCTGCTGGGCAAGAGCGCCACCATCGTGGTGGAGACCGAAGGGGGCGGCACGCGCTACCTGGACGGCATCGTCACCCGCTTCGGGCTGCAGGGCCAGGACCACCGCTTCTACACCTACAAGGCCCGCCTGAGCCCCTGGCTGTGGCTGGCCACACGGCAAAGCGACTTCAAGATCTTTCAGAACAAGACCGTGCCCGACATCATCGAGGAGGTGCTCGGCAAATACGGCTACCCGCTGCAGCGCAAGCTCACCCAGAGCTACCGCACCTGGGACTACTGCGTGCAGTACAACGAGACCGACTGCGCCTTCGTCTCGCGCCTCATGGAGCACGAGGGCATCTACTACTTCCACGAGCACAGCGCCGGCCAGCACGTGCTCACCCTGGCCGACGACATTCGTCGCCTCGCACAGCCCGCCTGCCCGGGGCCCGCCGTCATCCCTTCTACCCGCCCGAGAAGGCCG
>NZ_BAAJYS010000403.1:0-2895 GCF_057543315.1 Acidovorax sp. KPB24-07 | reverse complement strand
GGCCCCGCGTGGCTCAGTACCGGTTCGGGTTGTCCGGGCGGCGGTCCTGGCGGTTGGGCACGCCGTCGCCGTCGCGGTCCCAGCCGCCGCGGCGCATCTCCCAGCGGCCGTCGTGCTGCACCCAGGCCGGCTGGCGGTAGACATAGCCGGGGCGGGCGCGGACCCAGTGGCCGGCCACCCAGACATGGCGATGGCCGCGCCATTCCCAATGGCCTGTCTCCCACACCATGCCGCGGCGCGGGGGCGGCACGGCTTCCCGGCGGGGCGGGGGCGGTGCCTGGTACTGCACCATCACGGGTCCGGGCTGCTGGTACACCGGTCCGCCAGACTGCACGATCACGGTGGCACTGGTGGCTGCCCGTGCCACGGTGGTGACGGAGCCCATCGCGGCGAGGGCCAGCGTGGCGGCGGTGAGGGCAATGGTCTTGCGGGTCATGACGATCTCCTTTGGAAAAGCGCTGTGTGTTTTTTTCAGCACCTCCATCGTGATCCTCCAACGTCAAGCCGGTGTCGCCGCGGCGCGAAGTGTTGTGACCGGGTGTTTCCGGCCGGGCAGGGGCGAGCGCCCGCGCCTCACCGGGCGGCGTAGCGCGCCAGCAGGGTGCGCACGATGCGCCGGTGGAACGGAACGACCAGCGCCATGTACACCCGGCCCAGCGTGTTGTGCACATGCACCACGGTGCTCAGGGCGATGCGGGGCGGCCCCTCCGCCGGTTGCCGCTTGGTCAGCGACACCTGCACGTCGAGGTGGCGGTCGTCCTGGCCCATGACCACTTCGTCCTCGGCCAGGTGCCGGATCCGGAAGATGCCCACGCGGTCGCCCACCCGGTAGCTGGCGGCGTCGCGCAGCGGGTGGGCGGCATCGCCACCGAGCGCTCCCAGGTCCTTCAGGCCTGCCAGCCGCACCAGCCGGTTGCGCAGCGCCATGAGCCGGTTCGTCCAGCCGGGCACGTGGGCCAGGGTGGACAGCCAGGCCTGCAGCGCGCTGCTCGCGGGCTCGGGGTCGGTGGCTTCGTAGCTGTCGGCGAAGTAGGCACCCGGCAGTGCCGATGCAATGGCGCTGCCGGGTGGCACCGCGACGGTGGTGATCTTTGGAGGATGGGGCATGGGGTGTATCGGGTGCTGGGGCGGTGGGCCGGAAAAACGAAGGGCGGCGCGGCTCAGCGCCGCATGCTGGTGAACACGTCGAACTCCCAGCTGCGCAGCGCCAGCAGGACGGTGTAGCCCTCGCGTTCGCGCTCGGGCATGCGCTGGTCGGCCAGGTGCTGCTGCGCGAAATCGTGCGCTACGCGCTGCATGCGCTCCCAGAAGGCCGGCGCCAGGCTGCGGCTGATCGCACCGTGCACCAGCAGCACGCCTTCGCCCGGGCCGTCGAAGCTGCCGGCGAAATAGTCGAGCAGCGCATGGTCGCGAAAGTAGTGCATCACCGGGCCATGGGGGCGCCAGCGGAAGGTCTTGGCGAGCTTGAGGCGGTAGCGGTTCAGGGGGCGCAATTCGATGATGCCGATGCGGTCGAGCTGCGCGAGGTACTTCACGCCCTCGGCCTCGCTCAGGCGGTAGGTGGTCACGATCTGCTCCAGCGTCCACTGGCTCAGCACGCAGATCGCCATGAGCATCAGCTTCTTGTCGGCCACCACGGCCGTTTCCTGCGCCTGGCTCAGTTCCTTGAGCAGGGGCTGGCTATCGGCCACGCGCCGCGCCAGGTCGGCGAAGTCGAGGGCCAGCGCCCGGCAGATCGCATCGATGCGCGACAGCGGCATGTCGCCCTTGGCCAGCATGCGCTTGACGCTGGACTCGGCCATGCCCAGGGCCTGGGCCAGGTCCGCATAGGTCATCTGCGCGGATTTGAGTTCCTTCTTGAGGGCGGCAACGAGGTCGGCGGTGGTGCTCATGGGTATCGATTATGGATACCCAGCGTGGCCAGCGATAGGCCTGGGCGCGTTTCGTGCACCTTGGCGTGGCCAGGGTGGAGAGACTGCGTTCCAGTCCCCTTCCCGTCCCCCGTTCCATCCCGCTGCCTTCCGGAGTTTCGTCCATGCCGTTGTCCACCCGTTCTTTTTCCCGCGCCTTCCTCTCGCGTCCGGCCCCGGCCGAATGGGCCTTGTATGGCGCCCTGGCGGTGCTGGCCGCCGTGGGCGCCTGGGGCCCGCAGGTGGCGGCGGACCCGCACCAGCATGCCTTTGCCGACCAGCGCACGCTGTGGGGCATCGCGCATGCGATGGACGTGCTCACCAACCTGCCGTTCGCCCTCATGGGGCTGCTGGGCGTGCGGCGCCTGGTGCAGTGGGTGCGCAGCGGCAAGGCTGGCGGGTGCGGCGAGGGGGTGGCGCAGGCGGCCGGCACCGGCCGCACCACCACGGCGGTGATGGCGGCGGTCTTCTTCTCGGGCCTGCTGCTCACGGCCGGCGCCTCGGCGCTGTACCACGCGGTGCCGCACGACATCACGCTGCTGTGGGACCGCATGGGCATGCTGGTGGCCTTCACCGGGCTGGTGGGCCTGGCGGTCGATGGGCGCATGGGTGCGCGGCCCGCCTGGGTGCTGGCCTGTGTGCTGCCGCTGGCGGGCGCGTTGTCGCTGCGGGCCTGGGGCATGGCGGGGCAGGTGCTGCCCTGGGGCGTGCTGCAGGGCGGGGGCATGCTGCTGGTCGCGGTGCTGGCGATGGTGCCGGCGCGGTCCAGCCGGCCGCCCCTGTCGCTGGTGGCCGTGATCGGCTGGTATGCCCTGGCCAAGCTGTTGGAGCTGGGCGACCACGCGGTGTTCGGCTGGACGGGCGGCTGGGTGTCGGGCCACAGCCTCAAGCACGTGGTGGCGGCCCTGGCCGCATGGCCGGTGATCGCAGCGCTGGCACCGCGCCGCGCCCCGCTGCCGGGCGCCTACTGGGCGCAGTGCGTGCG
>NZ_BAAJYS010000402.1:0-2907 GCF_057543315.1 Acidovorax sp. KPB24-07 | reverse complement strand
GGTGGCCATCGTGCTGGCCGGCCTGGTCGGCTTCAAGCTGCTGCCCCTGTCGGCGCTGCCGGAGGTGGACTACCCCACCATCCAGGTGCAGACCCTCTACCCCGGGGCCAGCCCCGAGGTCATGAGCCGCACCGTGAGTGCGCCGCTGGAGCGCCAGTTCGGGCAGATGCCGGGGCTGGCGCGCATGTCGTCCACCAGCGCCTCGGGCGTGTCCATCGTCACGCTGCAGTTCGGCCTGGGGCTGGCGCTCGACGTGGCCGAGCAGGAGGTGCAGGCCGCCATCAACGCCGGATCGTCGCTGCTGCCCACCGACCTGCCCGCGCCGCCGGTGTATGCCAAGGTGAACCCGGCCGATGCGCCGGTGCTCACGCTGGCCGTCAGCTCCGACACGCTGCCGCTCACCGAAGTGCAGAACCTCGTGAACACGCGCCTGGCACAGAAGATGAGCCAGGTGCCCGGCGTGGGCCTGGTCAGCCTGGCCGGCGGGCAGCGGCCGGCCGTGCGCATCCAGGCCGACACCAAGGCGCTGGCCTCGTACGGCATCGGGCTCGACACCTTGCGCACGGCCATCACCTCGGCCAACGCCAACAGCGCCAAGGGCAGCTTCGACGGGCCGCAGCGCTCCTACAGCATCAACGCCAACGACCAGCTGGTGACGGTGGCCGACTACAAGAACCTCATCGTCACCTGGAAGAACGGCGCGCCCGTGCGCATGACCGACGTGGCCCGCGTGGTGGACAGCGCCGAGAACAACCGCCTGGGCGCCTGGGCCAACGAGACCCCGGCCATCATCCTGAATGTGCAGCGCCAGCCGGGCGCCAACGTGATCGCCACGGTGGACAACATCAAGAAGCAGCTGCCCGAGCTGCAGGCCGGGCTGCCCGCCTCGCTGAAGGTGGAGGTGCTGTCGGACCGCACCACCGGCATCCGCGCATCGGTGCACCACGTGGAGATGGAACTGGTGCTGGCCGTGCTGATGGTGGTGCTGGTGATCTTCTTTTTCCTGCACAGCCTTCGCGCCACGGTGATCGCCAGCCTGGCGGTGCCGATCTCGCTCATCGGCACCTGCGGCGTGATGTACCTGCTGGGCTACAGTCTGAACAACCTGAGCCTGATGGCGCTCACCATCGCCACCGGGTTCGTGGTGGACGATGCCATCGTGATGATCGAGAACATCGCCCGCTACATCGAGGAGGGCGAGCCGCCGTTCCAGGCCGCGCTCAAGGGCGCCACGCAGATCGGCTTCACCATCATCTCGCTCACGGTGTCGCTGATCGCGGTGCTGATTCCGCTGCTGTTCATGAGCGATGTGGTGGGTCGGCTGTTCCGCGAGTTTGCGGTGACCCTGGCGCTCACCATCCTGATATCGGCCGTGGTGTCGCTCACGCTCGTGCCCATGATGTCGGCGCGCTGGCTGAAACCCGAGCCGCCGCACGGCGAGCGGCGTGGCTTCGGCGGCGCGGTGCAGCGCGGCTTCGACCGCGTGATCGCGCGCTACGACATCTGGCTGCAATGGGTGCTGCGCCGCCAGGGCGCCACGCTGGTGGTGGCGCTGCTCACGATGGCGCTCACGGCGCTGCTGTACGTGGTGATTCCCAAGGGGCTCTTTCCCACGCAGGACACGGGCCAGCTGCAGGCGCGCGTGGAGGCCTCGCAGGACGTGTCGTACGCCCGCATGAGCGAGTTGCAGCAGGCCGCGGCCCGCGCCATCCTGGCCGATCCGGACGTGCAGTCGCTCAGCTCCTTCATCGGGGTGGACGCGGCCAACAACACCATGCTGAACGCCGGGCGCATGCTGATCAACCTGAATGCCGACCGCGACGGGCAGGAGGCCGTCATGCAGCGACTGCGCGACCGCGTGCGCGCCGTGGCCGGCGTGACGCTGTACCTGCAGCCCACGCAGGACCTGACCATCGACGCCGAGACCGGGCCCACCGAGTACCGCCTGTCGATCGGCGGGGTGGATTCGGCGCAGGTCAACGAATGGACGAACAAGCTGGTGGAGCGCCTGCGCACGGTGCCCCAGGTGCGCAACGCCACGTCGGATGCGGGCGCGCAGGGCCTGTCGGCCTACGTGGACATCGACCGCAACACGGCCTCGCGCCTGTCGGTCACGGCCAGTTCGGTGGACGACACGCTCTACAGCGCGTTCGGCCAACGCATCGTCTCCACCATCTTCACCGAGACCAACCAGTACCGCGTGATCCTGGAGGCGCAGCAGGAGCATCTGGACAGCCCAGAGGCGCTGGGCACCCTGCAGTTGCGCACGGGCGGCGGCACGCCCACGCCGCTGTCCGCCGTGGCCACCATCCGCGAGCAGCTCGCACCGCTGCAGGTCACCCGCGTGGCGCAGTACCCGGCCGCCACGCTGGGCTTCGACCGGGCTGAAGGCGTGTCGCTGGGCAACGCGGTCGATGCCATCCGCGCGGCGGCGCAGGAGATCGGCGTGCCGGCGGGGCTGTCGATGCAGTTCCTCGGGGCAGCGGGCGCCTACGAAAAATCGCTGTCCAGCCAGCTGTGGCTCATCCTCGCGGCCATGGTGTGCGTGTACATCGTGCTGGGCGTGCTGTATGAGAGCTACATCCACCCGCTGACCATCCTGTCCACGCTGCCCTCGGCCGGCGTGGGGGCCTTGCTGATGCTCATGGTGACGGGCAACGACCTGGGGGTGATCGGCATCATCGGCATCATCCTGCTGATCGGCATCGTCAAGAAGAACGCGATCATGATGATCGACTTCGCCATCGACGCCGAGCGCCAGCAGGGCATGGCCCCGCAAGAGGCCATCCACCAGGCGGCGCTGCTGCGCTTTCGCCCGATCCTGATGACCACGCTGGCCGCGCTGTTCGCCGCGTTGCCGCTCATGCTGGGCTGGGGCGAGGGGGCCGAGCTGCGCCGGCCGCTGGG
>NZ_BAAJYS010000401.1:0-2911 GCF_057543315.1 Acidovorax sp. KPB24-07 | reverse complement strand
CGTCCACGGCCTCGTCCGCGGCCGGGTGGCCGGCCAGGGCGGCACGCAGCGCGGCGGCGGATGACGCGTGGTCGCCATGGCTGTGGGTGTCCAGCACCGCTGCCAGCGTGTAGCCCTGGCAGCGCACCAGCTGGGCCAGCCGCTCGGTCAGCTCGGGCAGCGGATCGATCACGGCGCAGCGGCGGCTGGCGGCATCGGCCACCAGGTAGCAGCATGCGCCATCGACCACGAAACGGGTCACTCCTTCGACGGGCAGCGCGGCCGGCTGGGCCGGGCCCAGGCAACTGGCACGCAGCGATTCGCCGCACGCGCGGATGCGGGCGCAGGCCTCGCCGATGAAGGCAGCATCCGCGGCCGGGCCGAACGACAGCCGCACAGCCGAGTCCGCCTGCCAGGCCGGCAACTGCATGGCCTGCAGCATGTGGCTGGGCTGGGCCTTGGCCGCGCTGCAGGCCGAGCCGCCGCTGACGCGCACGCCCGCGGCGTCGAACAGATCCAGCAACAGCCGCGAGCCCACGCCCGGCACCGAGAAGTTGAGCGTGGTGGGCAGGCAGAGCCCGGGCGGCGCGTTGAAGACGAGGCCGGGGAAGGCCGCCTCCAGCGCCGCGCCCAGCTGCGCGCGATAGCCTGCCAGCACCTGCGGGGGCTGGAACGTGGTGCCGCCCTCCAGCGCCGCCAGCACCGCACCCAGGGCGGCGATGCCCGCCATGTTCTCGGTGCCCGAGCGCAGGGCGCCCTCCTGCCCGCCGCCGGCCATCATGGGTGTGAACGGCGCGCCCTCACGCACGTACAGCAGGCCGATGCCCTTGGGCGCATAGAGCTTGTGGCCGGAGAACGTGGCGTAGTCGATGGGGTGGTCGGCCAGCTGCAGCGCCATCTTGCCCAGGGCCTGCACGCTGTCCACCAGCCACAGCGCGCCGCTGCCCGCCATCGCCTGCGCGATGCCCGCCAGATCGCTGACCACGCCGGTCTCGTTGTTGGCGGCCATGGTGCACACCAGCGCGGCGCGCGGCGCATGGGCGCGCAGCCAGTCGAGGTCGTGCCGGCCATCGTGCGCCACGGGAATGGGCAGCACCTGCAGGCCGAGCTGCAGCAGCGTGTTCCAGTGCCGGAGCGCCTCGGGCACCGCCTTGTGCTCGGTCGCGCCGTACAGCAGCAGCTGCGGCCCCGTGGCGCCGTCGCCGCCTGCGGTGCGCTGCCTGCGCACATGGTCCAGCGCCGACAGCACGGCGGTCTGGATGCCCTCGGTCGCGCCGCTCACGAACATCAGCTGGCCCGAAGGCGCACCGACCACCCGGCGGGCCCGGGCCCGCACCGCATCCATCAGCGCGCGGGCCTTGAGACCGGTGCTGTGCGTGCTGCTGGGGTTGCCGTAGTCGTCCGCCATCGCAGCCAGGGCGGCATCGCGGGCGGCGGGCAGGACGGGCGTGGTGGCGTTGGCGTCGAGGTAGATTTCCATGGCGTTGCTTGATTTCCGTTGATCCGGGTAACAGCAACCATGTTAGTGAGCCATATTGAGAATATTTTTCTTATTTTCTGGCTTTATTTGAAATCAGCATTCATCCACCCATGCTTTGGCAAGGCCCGGGGCACGGCGGCGGCTGCCGGCCAAGGCACTGCCGATGCGATGGGTCGTCCCGCTTGCGCCAGGGCGCTCGTCCACAATAGCGGGTTCGCCGCGGCCGGCCGCTGACCGAGCGGGTGCCGCGATGCCACCCCGCAGGGGATTGCCAGCAGCGAGCGGCCGTCGCGCGCTCCGCGATCCCGGTGAAGTCGAGAGAACCCAGAACATGCAGCAGCCGGCAGAAAACGCCCCCATCACCGCATCGCCATCCGCATCGCCCTCCACCCCTGACACGCCCGCGCCCGCCGCGCCGCATCTGGGCAGCGACTTCTCGCACCACACGCCGATGATGCAGCAGTACCTGGCCCTGAAAGCCGCGTACCCCGACACGCTGGTCTTCTACCGCATGGGCGATTTCTACGAGGTGTTCTTCGCCGATGCCGAGAAGGCCGCGCGGCTGCTGGACATCACGCTCACGCAGCGCGGTCAGTCCGGCGGGCAGCCGGTGGTGATGGCCGGCGTGCCCTTCCACGCGCTGGAGAACTACCTGGGCCGGCTCATCAAGATGGGCGAGTCGGTGGCCATCTGCGAGCAGGTGGGCGAAGTGGGCGCGAGCAAGGGGCCGGTGGAGCGCAAGGTGGTGCGCGTGGTCACGCCGGGCACGCTCACCGACAGCGAACTGCTGTCCGACAAGGCCGAATCGCTGCTGCTGTCGGTGCACCAGGGCCCCCGCGCGCGTTGCGGCCTGGCGTGGCTCAGCGTGACGCAGGGGCTGGTGCACCTGGCCGAATGCACGCACGACGAGGTCGGCGCCTGGATCGCGCGCATAGGCCCGAGCGAGGTGATCTACAGCGCGGGCGTGACCGAGCGCTTCGAGCAGCAGTTGAAGGCGCTGCGCCAGAACGGCACCTTCGCCTGCCCCTTGAGCCTGCGGCCGGACTGGCAGTTCGATGCCGCGTTGGGCGAGCGCAAGCTGCTGGAGCAACTGGGCGCGGCCAGCCTTGCCGCCTGGAGCGCGCAGGACCTGGCCCAGGCCCACGCCGCCGCCGCCGCGCTGCTGGCCTATGCCGAGCACACGCAGGGCCGATCGCTCACCCACGTGCACGGCGTGCGCGTGCAGCAGAGCGACGAGCTGATCGCCCTGCCCCTGGCCACGCGCCGCAACCTGGAACTGACGCGCACGCTGCGGGGCGAAGACGCGCCCACCCTCTTTTCGCTGCTGGACACCTGCATGACCGGCATGGGCAGCCGCCTGCTCAAGACCTGGCTGCTGGAGCCGCGGCGCGACCGCACCGAGGCCCGCCAGCGCCTGTCGGCCACGGCGGCGCTGCGTGGCACGGCCTCGGG
>NZ_BAAJYS010000400.1:0-2913 GCF_057543315.1 Acidovorax sp. KPB24-07 | reverse complement strand
CCCGGGGCCGCGGCCCCGGGCGAACCGCTGCGCCCCCGCGGCCCGGCCCTCCTGACCCTGGTGGATTGGTTTGCTATTAAATAAATAGCATCAAGGGCAATGGGTACTAGGGCATTCGGCCTTTTTCCATCGCAATCCTGGCAGCGGGAAGGGGGCCGGTGCCGCGCGGGCGATACTTTCCCCTCCCCTGGATTTCGCCGTTCCGCGCCCACCGATGCTCTCTTTTCCACCTGCCCGCATCCTCCTCACCCTGGCCCTGGCCCTGGCGGCCGCGGTGGTGTGTCTGGCCCTGCACACGCCGCTGCCGTGGATGATCGGCCCGCTGGTCGCCACCGCGCTGCTGTCCATCTCGGGCGTGCCCACGGCCAGTTCGCGGCGCCTGCGCAATGCCGGGCAGTGGACCCTGGGCGCGGTGCTGGGCCTGTATTTCACGCCGCAGGTCACCGCGCTGGTGGCGGGGCTGTGGTGGGCGATCGCGCTGGGCGTGGCGTGGGCGCTGTTCGGGGGCTGGCTGTTCGGCGCATGGCTGTACCGCGTGCATGCGCCGCATTTGCAGGGCGTCCCGGCGCCGGTGGTGCGCGCGACCAGCTATTTCTCGGGCGCCATCGGCGCGGCCTCGGAGATGACCCTGCTGGCCGAGCGCGAACACGCCCGCACCGACCTCGTGGCCGCCAGCCACAGCCTGCGGCTGGTGATCGTGACGGTGACCATTCCGTTCGCGCTGCAGTTCAGCGGCCTGCACGGCCTGGACCTGCTGCCGCCCGCCGTGCGCGTGGTGGATGTGCAGGGCCTGGCGCTGCTGGCCGGCCTCACCGGCCTGGGCGCGCTGGCGATGGACCGCCTGGGCCGCGCCAACCCCTGGTTCATGGGCGCGCTGCTGGTCTCGATGGGCCTGGCCATGGCGGGCATCACGCTGTCGGCCGTGCCGCAGGCGCTGGTCAACGCCGCGCAGCTGGTGATCGGCGTCAGCCTGGGCGTGCGCTTTCGACCGGGCTTTTTGCACACCGCGCCGCGCTGGCTGGGCTCGGTGGCGATCGGCACGCTGGTGCTGCTCGCCGTGTGCGCCCTGTTCGCCGTGGCGCTGTCCCAGGCCACCGGGCTGCACTGGGTGACGATGGTGCTGGCCTCGGCCCCCGGCGGCATCGCCGAGATGTCGATCACCGCCAAGGTGCTGCAGCTGGGCGTGCCGGTGGTGACGGCCTTCCAGGTGTGCCGGCTGATCGCCGTGCTGCTGCTGGTGGCGCCGTTGTATCGGTGGATTTACCCGGCGACGAAGCCGGCCGGCTAGCCGCGCTGGCCCATGGGGTGTGCCTGGGCTGACATGACTTGAAAATGAGTGCCCCAGTGGCACACGCCATTCATGTCAATGGCTTGCCTAAACAGGAAGGAGCCACGGAGCCCATCCCCGTGGCCGTGGGATGGTGTGGGCGATGCAAGGTTCGTCAGTGCACCACCACCGGGTTCTGCGCCAGCCCCACGTAGCCGTCCAGCGTGTCCTCGACTTCTTCCTGCGTGGGGGTGTCGCGCTGCCAGGCCAGGATCTGCTGCTGGAACATTTCGGCCCACGAGCCGTCCAGGTACACCTCCTTGCCGGAGCGCTTGTCCACGATTTCGAAGCCGTGGCGCGCCAACTGGGGCGGGGTGGGCCAGCCTTTGGGGGCACCGTCCGCGGCGGCATCCGGCTGCATGTGGACCACCACGAAGGTTTCGGAGTCATAGAGCATGTGCATGGTGTTCCTCTGTCGGTGTGTTGCTGTCAGATGGCCACCCAGGTCGCTAAGTTCAAGCCCTGGCGCTTTCGGCGGTCGGTGAAAACCCGCCGGCTGCGTGAAAACAGTATTTCATGAATCCTGTGCGCGGGCGGCCTGATCCGCGAAGTAACCGCACTGTCCCACGCCCATGTGGGCGAAACCGCACAGGTTCTCGGGCGGTTCGCCGCGCCGCAAGCTGCGATCAGGGCGGTGCGTTGGCGCTCAGGCGCAGGTCGGCGAAGTCGCCGTTGGACTGCGTGATGCGGATGCGCGCCGGCAGAAAGCCCAGTGACGGCGCGAGCCAGAGCTCGGCCTTCTGGTCGTATTCCTTGCGCGGCAGGCGCTGCAGCTTGAGCGCGGGGGTGGCGCCGCGGGGCAGGTCCAGCATCTCGGTGCCTTCCACGGTGAAGGTCCAGCGGTCGGCGTAGCGCGCGCCCACGGTGGTCAGGGTGATCTGGGTGCCGTCGGGATAGCGCTCGGGGGCGGCGGCCAGCAGGGCGCCCAGTTGGATGAACACGCTCAGGCGGTCCTGCGCGCCCGCGCCGATGGCGGCCTGCGGCGTGTTGGCGCTGAAGGTCACGCGCCCCTGGCCGAAGTTGAAATGCGCGGCCTGCTCGCTGCGGGCCTTGTCGCCGAAGCGTTCCGGCTGCAGGCCGCTGGCGGTCACCTGCCCGGTGCTGGTCTGCGAGCGCGCGCCGATCAGGAAGGCCTTGATCTCCTGCCGGGCCTCGTAGCGGGCGCCGTCGTGGCGCCACAGCAGTTCGGCACTGGCGCGGTAGTTGAACTTCTTGGCCTGGCCGCTCACCTCGAACTCCAGGCGCACCGGATCGGGCAGGCGCGCGGGTGGCGGCGTGGTGCTGGCCGTGTTGGCGCCGGCGCCGGGCGGTCGGATGTCTACGCCGGCGCTGCTGTCCTGGGCGCTGTCGGTGGGCGAGGCGGCTGCGGCCGATGCGGGGCTGGACGCAGCGGAGGCGGCCTGCTCGGGCGCTGTGGCTGTCTCGGAGGCCGCGCCCTCCGGCACGGCGGTTCCAGCCGATGCCATGGCCGTGGTGTCTGCGGCGGGAGTCTCTGCCGTGGCCGAGGCCTCGCCCGGGGGGCATCGGCGGCGCTTCCTGCGCAACGGGGCATCGATGGCGCGGGGCGCAGGGGGGCGCTGGCTTTG
>NZ_BAAJYS010000399.1:0-2919 GCF_057543315.1 Acidovorax sp. KPB24-07 | reverse complement strand
GCTGCCGCTGACGGCGACGTAGTTGCGCTTGAGCGTGGCCGTGCCCGCCGCCGTGGTGCTGCTGTAGTGGCTCTGGCTACGGTTGCCGTTGGCGTCCCACGCATAGCCACTGGCGTTGGCGCCCAGGGTGTCGCTCAGCGCGCTGCCCGTGGGTAGCGTGAGGCCGGTCGGCGCGCTGTGGGCGCTGGCGGTGAGCCGGCCCGTGGCGTCGTAGGTGTTGGCGCTGGTGATCACGGCCTGCTGCGCACCCGTGGTGCCGCGCAGGGCGTGCCGCTGCTGCACCTGGGCCAGGCGCCCGGCGCTGTCCCAGGTCAGTTGCGGCAGCAGCCGGCTGGCGGCCAACTGGCCCGCCAGGGTGTAGCTGCGCTGCTCGGCCAGGCCGAAGGCCGGCCACTTCCAGCCGGTGGGCTGGCCCAGCGGGTTCCAGGTGATGGCGGTGAGCAGCGGCTGGCCGTTCCATTGCAGCCCGGTGAGCTGGCCCGTGGTGTCGTACTGGTACTGCAGCTTCTTGCCGCTCGCGTAGGTGAGGGTGGCGATCTGCCCGGCTCCGCCATTGCGGGCGCCGTCCGGCCCCGCCGGCACATAGGCCTGGGCCAGGGTGCGGCTGTCGCCGTTGGCCAGCACCTGGGTGCGGGCGGTGACCCGGCCCAGCGGGTCGCGCTGCCAGCGCGTGGTGACGCCCGCGTCCTGGATCTCGCTCAAGGACCCGATGCTGGCCTGCGGCGTGCCGGGGGCGTTGTAGCTGGCGCCGGTGAGGTCGTACCGCCACACGCTCTGCTTGCCGTCCTTGAAGAGGATGCGCGTCAAGCGCCCCGCCGCGTCCCGCGTGAGCCCGGTGGTGCGGCCCAGCGCATCGCTCACCTGCGTGGGGCGCCCCAGTGCGTCGTATTGCACGTTGGCCGCGCCGCTGTCGGCCGAGGTCTCCCGCGTGGCGTTGCCCCGGATGTCGTTGGCATACGTGGTGGCCACGCCCGCGAAGTCCTTGGCGCCCTGCACGGCGCCCAGCCCGTCGTAGGACAGCGAGGCGACCTTGCCCAGGGGGTCGGTGATTTCCGCGACGCGGCCCAGGGGGTCGGTGGCGTACCGGTAGCGCTGGCCCAGGGCGTTCTCGGCGGTGATGCGCTCGCCGTTGGGGCCGTAGGCGTAGCGGTCCACCTGGCTGCCGGCCTTGACGGTTTCCAGCTGGTTGGCGGCGTTGATGCCCCGCTCCTGGCGCCACACGGTCTGGCCCGCGGCGTCTTTGACTTCCTGCAGGATGACGTTGTTGAACAGGTCGTACCCATAGCTGCCCGAGGCGCCCCGGTTGTCCTTCCACGAGGCCAGCCGGTGCGCGCTGTCGTAGGCGTAGTCGATCTGGTAGCCGTCCGGCTGCGTCGTGCGGGACCGCTTGCCGATGGCGTTGTACTGGTGGGTCCATTGCATCCCGAAGACCGAGACGTTGCCGAGCAGGTTCCAGGGGTTGTTGCCATAGGCGTACTGGATTTCCAGGCCGTTGGGCAGGAGCTTGCCCACCAGGCGGCCATCGCTGTAGCTGTGGCTGGTGCGCCGCCCGAACGGGTCGGTGGATTCGAACAATAGCGGCGTGTCGCTGTGGTAGGTGTATGTGCGCCGCACGCCCAGGGCATCGATTTCGGCGGTGACCAGGCCGCCCTGGTATTCCCATCGGCGGACGGCGGCACGGGCTGCGCCGTCGGGCAGGCTGGCGTCGTACACCCGCTCGGTGAGGACGTTGCCGTCCGCGTCGTAGGTGTATTCGGTGACGCGGTGGCCATCGGTGACCTTGACCGGCAGGCGGTAGGTGGGGTGCCACTGCGTGGCGACCCGGCGCTCCTGCGCGGTGCCCTGGGCGTGGGTGGCCAGCAGGGGCAACTGGCGGTCGTTGTCCCATTCGTAGGTGGTCTGGCGGCCAGCGAAGTCCACCTCCGCCGTGACGAGGCCGGCGGCGTTCTGCACCCGGCGGTTGACCGGGCGGTAGGCCAGCCCCGGCGCCGACGAGGCACTGGTGACGGCCAGCGCCTTGTTCTGCACGGTATAGCCGTACCGGCGGGTCTGGCCGAGCGGGTCTTTCACGCCGACCTGGCCCGAGGCGATGTCGGTGTAGTCGAACTGGTGCGCCAGGGCGTCGCCTGCATGCGCGGCCTTGAGCGTGCGGCCCAGCGCGTCGTAGCTGAACTGGGCGAAACGGCTGCCGTTCTCATCGACGATGGCGGTCAGCAGGAACGGGTTGCCGGTGTCTTCGTACAGGTAGGTCTTCTGGTACTGGTCCTGCAGGCGGGACGACACCAGCCGGTCGCCCACGCCGTCCTGGTAGCTGTACCGGTAGGTGGTGGTTTGGTAGTCCGGCGTGATGATCTGTTCGATCAGCCGATCGCCCCAGACGAGGGTGAGGGTCTTGCCGAAGGCGTTGGTGATGGTGGTCAGGCGCCCGTAGGTGTACCCGTAGGTGGTGACCCAGCCGTTGCGCGCCCTGCGGCTCAGGAGTTTGCCCGCGCTGTCGAAGGTGAGCACGGAGTCGTCGCTGGCGTTCCGAAAGCGCCACAGGCCATCGGCCTGGGCCAGCGTGTCGCTGCGCTGGTCGCCCACCCAGTCCTGCTGGGCGCCCGCGCGCTGAAAGCCCCGCTCCTCACCGTTGCCGAAGATGACGGTCGCCACGCCCTCGGACACCCGCAGGCTGATGGCGTGGTTGTGCCCCCACTGGCGGCCGAAGCCCCGGCTGGCGCGGGCGGAGTCCAGCGCCCAGTGGCTGCGGTAGATGCGCACGAAGTCCAGGCTGCCGCCCCACGGGTCCTGGTGGTCCACGATCTCCTGGAAATTCTCCCCGGTGGCGGGAATGACGGGGTCGCCCACGCACATGCCGTCCTGCCCGCCAGGGAACACGGAGACACTCCGGTAGCCGTCGCCGGGCGGCGGCAACGGGGG
>NZ_BAAJYS010000398.1:0-2933 GCF_057543315.1 Acidovorax sp. KPB24-07 | reverse complement strand
CACCGGCCGCATCGGCTGCGGCACCCGCGGCGTCCGGCGCTGCGGCCCCGGCCGCCCGCTGAAGGACCGCCCGCCATGGCACAGTTCTTCATCAACCGGCCCATCTTCGCGTGGGTCATCGCCATCGTCATCATGCTGGCGGGGGCCATGTCCATCAAGACATTGCCGCTGGAGCAGTACCCCAACATCGCGCCGCCGCGCGTGTCCATCAGCGCCACCTACACCGGCGCCTCGGCCAAGACGGTGGAGGAATCGGTCACGCAGGTGATCGAGCAGCAGTTGAAGGGCCTCGACAACCTGATCTACATGGGCTCGACCAGCGATGCCTCGGGCGGCTCGCGCACCACGCTCACCTTCAATGCCGGCACCAACATCGACGTGGCGCAGGTGCAGGTGCAGAACAAACTGCAGCAGGCCATGTCGCGCCTGCCGCCCGCGGTGCAGAGCCGGGGCGTCACCGTCACCAAGGGCGGCAACGACTACCTGATGATCGTCACCTTCACCTCGCCCGACCCGAGCGTGACGCAGGTGGACATCGGCGACTACATCTCCAGCAACCTGGTGGACGTCATCAGCCGCATCGACGGCGTGGGCGACGTGGCCACGCTGGGCACGCCCTACGCCATGCGCGTGTGGATGGACCCGGCCAAGCTCGAGAAATACGCGCTCATGCCGTCCGACATCGGCAACGCCATCAACGCGCAGAACGCCCAGGTCTCCGCCGGCCAGCTGGGCGCCCTGCCCGCCGTGGGCGAGCAGCAGCTCAACGCCACCATCACCGCGCGCAGCAAGCTGCAGTCGCGCGAGGAGTTCGAGAACATCGTTCTCAAGTCCACCGTGGACGGCGCCATCGTGCGCCTGAAAGACGTGGCCCGCATCGAACTGGGCGCCGAGAACCTCACCATCACCTCGCGCCTGAACGGCCAGCCCGGCGCCGGCATGGGCGTGGTGCTGGCCGACAGCGCCAACGCCATGGCGGTGGCCAACGCGGTGAACGCCAAGATCGCCGAGCTGCAGCCGTTCTTTCCGTACCAGCTCAAGCCCTTCACCAGCTACGACACCACGCCCTTCGTGAGCGCCTCCATCGAAGAGGTGGTCAAGGCGCTGGTCGAGGCCATGCTGCTCGTGGTGCTGGTGATGTACATCTTCCTGCAGAACTTCCGCGCCACGCTGATCCCGGCGATCGCGGTGCCCGTGGTGCTGCTGGGCACCTTCGGCGTGCTGTCGGTGGCGGGCTACTCGATCAACACGCTGACCATGTTCGGCATGGTGCTGGCCATCGGCCTGCTGGTGGACGACGCCATCGTGGTGGTGGAGAACGTCGAGCGCGTGATGAGCGAGGAGGGCCTGCCCCCGAAGGAGGCCACGCGCAAGTCCATGGCCGAGATCACGCCCGCGCTGGTGGGCATCGCGCTCACGCTGTCGGCGGTGTTCATCCCCATGGCGTTCTTCGGCGGCTCCACGGGGGTGATCTACCGGCAGTTCTCCATCACCATCGTCTCGGCCATGGTGCTGTCGGTGCTGGTGGCGCTCACGCTCACGCCGGCGCTGTGCGCCACGCTGCTCAAGCCCATCCCCCAGGGCCAGCACAGCCCGCACGGCGCGCCGCGCCGGGGCGTGCTGGGCTGGGTGGACCGCTTCTTCACCGGCTTCAACCGCCGCTTCGACCGCACCGCCGACGGCTACCAGCGCGGCGTGGGCCGCATCGTGCGCCGCGGCGGGCGGATGATGCTGGTCTATGCGCTCATCGTGGGCGGCATGGCCGTGCTGTTCATGCGCCTGCCCACTTCGTTCCTGCCCAATGAGGACCAGGGTGCCGTGCAGGTGCAGATCACCCTGCCCCCGGGCGCCTCCAACACCCGCCTGCAGGTGGTGATGGCCGAGGTGCAGAAGTATTTCGCCGCGCAGCCCGACGTGGTGAGCTTCAACTCCATCACCGGCTCCAACGGCGACCAGAGTTCGGCGCGCGGCTTCGTGCGCCTCAAAGACTGGAGCGAGCGCCCCCTGGCCTCGCAAAGCGCCGACGCCATCGCCCGCAAGGCCACGCGCGATCTGTCCAGGATCCGCGACGCGCGCATCTTCGTCGTGCTGCCGCCGGCCGTGCGCGGCCTGGGCGCCAATGCGGGCTTCAACTTCCAGCTCAAGGACCTGAACGGCCTGGGCCACGACGCGCTCGTGGCCGCGCGCGACAAGGTGCTGCAGCTGGCCGGCCAGCGGCCCGAGCTGTCCAACACCCGCAGCAACAACCTGGACGACACGCCGCAGCTGGGCGTGGCCATCGACGACGCCAAGGCCGGCGCCCTGGGCCTGGCCACCACCGACGTCAACAACACGCTGGGCAGCGCCATCGGCGGCACCTACGTGAACGACTTCCTGAACAAGGGCCGGGTCAAGCGCGTGTACATGCAGGGCGACGCGCCCTACCGCATGCTGCCGCAGGACATCGCGCCCTGGACGGTGCGCAACAGCCAGGGCCTCATGGTGCCGTTCTCGGCGTTCTCCAGCACCAGCTGGACCTACGGCTCGCCCCAGCTGCAGCGCTACAACGGCAGCCCCAGCTACGAATTCGTGGGCGACGCGGCCACGGGGGTCAGCTCCGGCGCGGCCATGGACGCGGTGGAAACCATCATGAAGGAAATGCCGCCCGGCATCGGCTACGAATGGACGGGCGCCTCCTACCAGGAGCGGCTGTCGGGCTCGCAGGCGCCGCTGCTGTACGCCGTGTCCATCCTGTTCGTGTTCCTGTGCCTGGCGGCGCTGTACGAAAGCTGGTCGGTGCCGTTCTCGGTGATCCTGGTGGTGCCGCTCGGCATCGTGGGCGCGCTGCTGGGCATCGGCATCCGCGGGCTGTCCAACGACGTGTACTTCCAGGTCGGGCTGCTCACCACCGTGGGGCTGTCGTCCAAGAACGCCATCCTGATCGTGGAGTTCGC
>NZ_BAAJYS010000397.1:0-2933 GCF_057543315.1 Acidovorax sp. KPB24-07 | reverse complement strand
CTGCTGGGCCGCGCTGGCCGGGCCCGCCCGCAGCGAGCCGGCGGGCGTGGAGGTGTTCCACTGGTGGGTGGCGGGCGGCGAGCGCGCCAGCATGGACGCGATCCGCGACTTCACGCGCCAGCGGGGCCTGGCCTGGAAGGAAGACTTCTCGCCCGGCAGCGGCACCGCGCGCTACACCGACGTGCTGGCAGCCCGCGTGCGCGCGGGGCGGGTGCCCACCGCCGCGCAGATGATCGGCTACGAGATCCACGAATGGGCGCGGCGCGGGCTGCTGGACAACCTGAACGACGTCGCCGCGCGCGAGGAATGGGACGAGGTCGTCCCCAACGAGATCCAGCAGCTCTCCAAATGGCAGGGCCAGTGGGTGGCGGCCCCGTTCAACGCGCATTCCACCAATTGGCTCTGGGTCAACCAGTCCCTGGCGCGCCGGCTGGGAGCCGCCGCGCCGCCCGACACCTGGGACGACCTGATCGCCCTGCTGGACCGGGCCCGCGCCGCCGGCATCCAGCCGCTGGCCATCGGCAAGGAAGCGTGGGAACACACGCTGCTGTTCGAATCGGTCGCGGCCGGCACCGGCGGCGCGGCGTTCTACCGGCGCGCCTTTCTCGACCTGGACCCGACCGCGCTCGACGCCCCGGTCACCACCGTGATCTTCGAGCGCATGCGGCAACTGGCCCGGTACCTGGACGCGGGCTTCATGCGCCGCCGCTGGGACCAGGCCACCGACCTCGTCGCCGGCGGGCAGGCCCTCCTGCAGGTGCAGGGGAGCTGGGTGGACGGCGAGTTCAAGGTGCGTGGCATGCTGCCCGACCGCGACTACCAGTGCTGGCGCTTTCCCGACACCCAGGGCATGTACCTTTTCAACAGCGACCAGTTCGTCTTCTTCAAGCAGCCCGCACGCCAGCGCGCGGCGCAGGAGCGCTTCGCCTCCATCCTCATGGACCCGGACCTGCAGGTGGCCGTGAACGTGCGCACCGGCGCGGCGCCCGCGCGCGTGGACGTGCAGCAGGCCCCGTTCAACCGCTGCGGCCAGGGCGCCATCATCGACCTGCGCGGCGCCAACATGCGCCGCACCCTCATGGGCTCCATCGCCATGGGCAATGCCCATCCCTCCGCGGTAAAGGCCGCCGTCTACGACGTGGTCACCCGCCACCTGCAGGGGCGGCTGGACACACCCGGCGCCGTGGCGGCGCTGCGCGCGGCCATCGCCCGCAAGCCCTGACCCCCACCCGCACGCCGCTTTTGCGCCCACCCTTCCACGGAGCGACCATGTCCTTGTCCCGGTATGTCCTGCGGTCCTTCTCCCACCTGCCGCTCACCGCGAAGATCGTCTTTCTCGTGGGCCTGATGGGTGTCATCTCCACGGCATCGATGCTCTACGCCACCAGCAAGATGCGCGGCATCGACCAGCAATACAACGCGCTGATCGAGCGCGAGGCGCAGAGCGCGCTGCACATCGGCGATGCCGCCCTGCTGCTGAGTGAATCGAGCCGCCTCGTGTATGCCGTGCTGACCGAGCAGGACGAGGCCACCATGCGCGCCGCCCTGACCCGCCTGGCCCAGCTGCAGGCCCAGTTCAACCAGCAGATCGACACCACCGAAGCCCTGGTGCCCGCCAATGCCGCGCAGCTGCAGTCCATCCGCCAGCGCGCTACGGCGGCCTTCGCGCTGGCCGCGCGCATCGTCGACGCCGCATCGCGCTGGCGTGGCGACCGGGCACTGCAGATCATCCACGGCGAGTTCGAGCCCGCCCTGCGCGCGCTGCAGCGGGACATGAACCAGCAGCGCAACGACTCCGTCACGCAGTTCCAGGAATCGTCCGTGCGGCTCGGACAGGTCACGCGCGACACCATCCTGACCACCGCGCTGGCCGTGGGCATCGGCCTGGCCCTGGTGATCGCGCTGTCGTCCTGGGTGGCCGTCTTCCAGATCTCCCGCCCCATCCTGCGGCTCACGCGGCACATGGAGCGGCTCACCGACCGCGAATACGACGACACCGTCACCGGCACCGAGCGGCGCGACGAAGTGGGCACCATGGCCAAGGCGCTGCAGGTGTTCAAGGAAAGCATGCAGCGCGCCGACCGCCTGGCGATCGAGGTGGCCGCGAGCGCCGAGGCGCGCCGCCTGTCCGAGCAGCTCGTGGACCTGACCGGCGCCATCCCGGGCGCCGTGTTCCAGATGCATGTGCGCCCCGATGGCTGGCAGCGCTTTCTCTTCGTGAGCGACAAGGCCGCCGAACTGCAGGGCCGCCCCGCGCACGAACTGCTGCGCCTGGAAGGCCCCGTCGAGCAGACCTACGGCCTGCCGCCGTCCGGGCAGGACGCGCTGCGCGAGCGCTTCGAGCACAGCCTGCGCACCTTGCAGCCGCTGGACTTCGACGTCGAGGTGGCGCACGGCGACCGCACGCGGTGGCTCAAGACCCTGGCCACCGCGCGGCGCCTGCCCGATGGCGCCGTGCTGTTCAACGGCGTGTGGCTGGACGTCACCGAGCAGAAGAACCAGGCCCGCGCGCTGGCCCAGGCCGCCGAAGAGAAGGCCACCTTCCTGGCCGTGATGAGCCACGAGATCCGCACCCCGTTGAACGCCATCCTGGGCCTGGCCCAGCTCGCGCTCAAGGACGAGGCCCTGGCCCCGCCGCAGCGCGAGCGCATGGACCAGATGTACCGCGCCGGCCGCCGGCTGCTGGGCATCGTCAACGACACGCTCGACTTCTCCAAGATCGACGGCGGCCACCTCGTGCTGGAAACCGTGCCGTTCGAGCTGCCCACCCTGCTCGCCGACCTGTCGGAACTGTTCGACGACAAGGCCAAGGCCAAGGGCCTGCGCTTTCACGTGGCAGTGGCCGAGGGCGTGCCACCCTACCTGCTGGGCGATCCGCACCGCATCGGGCAGGTGCTGGTCAACTTCGTGAACAACGCCATCAAGTTCACCGA
>NZ_BAAJYS010000396.1:0-2968 GCF_057543315.1 Acidovorax sp. KPB24-07 | reverse complement strand
CGCTGGGGCGCGCTGCAGGGCCTGGACCACTGCGCCTACGTGACCTGGAGCACCGGCGTGGGCGTGGGCCTGTGCGTGGACGGCCGGGTGCTGCGCGGCAAGAACGGCAACGCGGGCCATGCGGGCCACAGTTTTTCCAGCGATGGGCCGGGCGATGCCCTGTGCGGCTGCGGCAACGTGGGCGACGTGGAGTCGCTCGTGGCCGGCAGCTCGATGCCGCGCCGCTTCGGCCATGACGCCGAACAGCTGGTGGATGCGGCCAAGCGGGGGGATGCCGCCGCGCACGCCGCGGTCGCGGGCATGTGCCGCGTGCTCGGCCGCATGCTCTACAACCTGGTGGCCACGCTGGACCTGCAGCGCATCAGCCTCGGGGGCAGCGTGTTCCTGCACCACCAGGACTACCTGCTGCCGCCGCTGCAGGCCGAGGTGTCGGCGCACCTGCCGGCGCTCACGGCCGGGGTGCGGCTGGTGCCGGCCGGCCTGGGCCTGCAGGTGGGCGACTATGCGGCGCTGGCGGTAGCAAGCGGCTGAGATGGATCGGCCTTCAACCGCCTCGCTCCGTTGGATCGCCTGGCCGTGCTCCCGCACTGTCGGCGGCTTCCCGCCGGGTGGTCCGGCGGAAGGCCAAACCGCAGGAACCGTTACATGGCGGCCCGGTCGGGGGGACGATAATCCGGCCCCATGCACATCCGCTTCACCAAGATGCAGGGCGCGGGCAACGATTTCGTCGTGATCGATGAAACCCAGGGCCGCCTCGGCCTCACCGCCGCGCAGTACCGCTTCCTGGGCGACCGCCACTTCGGCGTGGGCGCCGACCAGATCCTCACCGTCCGTCCCTCGCCCGCCGAGGGCATCGACTTCGAATACGTCATCCACAACGCCGATGGCGGCGAAGTGGAGCAGTGCGGCAACGGCGCGCGCTGCTTCGCCCGCTTCGTGCGCGACAAGGGCCTGACCACCCGCGACCGCATCCGCGTGCGCACCCGCGCCGGCGACATCGCCCCCGAACTCACCCCCGACGGCCGCGTGACGGTGGACATGGGCCGCCCGGTGCTCGATCCCGCGCGCGTGCCTTTCGACACCACGGGCCTCACCCCCATCATGCAGGGTTTGGGGCAAAAATGGCCTCTGGCGCATGATTCACTAGGGCGTGACGCTATTGTTTTTGTAGCAGTTGTTTCCATGGGCAATCCGCACGCGGTGCAGCTCGTGGACGACGTGGACACCGCGCCCGTCGCGCAGACCGGGCCGCTCATCGAGCGCCATGCGCGCTTTCCGCAGCGCGTGAACGCGGGCTACCTCCAGGTCGTGGACCGCACCCGGGTGCGCCTGCGCGTGTACGAGCGCGGCGCCGGCGAGACGCTGGCCTGCGGCACGGGCGCCTGCGCCGCCGTGGTGGCGGGCATCCGCCTGGGGCTGCTCGATGCGCGCGTGGACGTGCAGACGCGTGGCGGCCTCCTCACCATCGCCTGGAGCGGCGGCGACACGGACCCGGTCTTCATGACCGGTCCCGCCACCACCGTCTTCGAAGGCCAGATCGACATTCCCGACACACCATGACCATTCCCCACAACACCCAGGTTCCCCCCATCACCGAAGACGACATCGCCGAGTTCCTGGCGCAGACGCCGGGCTTTTTCGAGCGCCACGCCGAGGTGCTGGCCAGCGTGCAGATCACCAGCCCCCACGGCCAGCGGGCCGTGAGCCTGCAGGAGCGCCAGGCCGAGATGCTGCGCGAGAAGATCAAGGGCCTGGAGCAGCGCATCATGGAAATGGTGCGCAACAGCAACGAGAACGCCGCCATCGCCCACAAGATCCACCGCTGGACGCGCGAGCTGGCCGAGGCCCGCAACCCCTCCAGCCTGCCGCACGTGGTGGAGGAGGGCATCCGCCGCCTGTTCGACGTGCCGCAGGCCGCGCTGCGCCTGTGGGACGTGGCCCCCACCTATGCCGGTGCGGCCTACGCCCAGGGCGCGAGCGAGGATGCACGGGCCTTCGCTTCGTCGCTGACCATGCCGTTCTGCGGGCCCAACCTGGGGTTCGAGCCCACGGCGTGGCTGCCCGATGCATCGCAGGTGCAGTCGCTGGCCCTGCTGCCGCTGCGCGAAGGCGCGATCGACAGCACCGAGCCGGCCTTCGGTCTGCTGGTGCTGGGCTCGGCCGATCCGCACCGCTTCGATGCCGCCATGGGCACGGATTTTCTCGCCCGCATGGCGGAGCTGGCGAGCGGCGCGCTCTCGCGCCTGCGCTGAGCGGCGACGCCGGCCCCTTGCCCGCCGGCGCCTTCTGCCCTTCATTTTCCCTGCATCGCCGCCTGCCATGACCGAACCGGTGCCCACCACCGATGCCGAGCCGGCACCGGCCGCCACCGCGCCCACCGATCCGGCGGTGCTGCGCTACCTGGAGCACGTGCGCGTGGAAAAGCGCCTGGCCGCCCGCACCCTGGCCCTGTACACGCTGGACCTGCAAAAGCTCGCCCGCTTCGCCGAAGGCGCGGGCGTGCCGCTGCTCGGGTTGACCACCGCGCACATCCGCCGCTTCGTCGCGCAGATGCACGGCGGCGGGCGCAGCGGGCGCGGCATCGCGCTCATCCTCTCGGGATGGCGCGGGTTCTTCACGTGGGCCGGGCAGCAGGGCCTGGTGCCGCACAACCCCGTGCAGGGCGTGCGGGCGCCGCGCGCGCCCAAGCCGCTGCCCAAGGCCCTGCCCGTGGACGACGCAGTGCGCCTGGCTGAGTTCGAGCACGCGGGCGGAGACCCCTGGCTGGAGGCGCGCGACGCCGCCATGGTGGAGCTGCTCTACGGCTGCGGACTGCGGGTGGGCGAGCTGGTGGGCTTGGATGCCGTGCCCGGCCCCGACACCCAGCGCCAGGGCCGCGGCTGGATCGACCTGGAGGCCGGCGAGGCGCATGTGTTCGGCAAGGGCTCCAAGCGCCGCAGCGTGCCGGTGGGCACGGCCGCCCTAGCCG
>NZ_BAAJYS010000395.1:0-2979 GCF_057543315.1 Acidovorax sp. KPB24-07 | reverse complement strand
GCGGCCATCACGCCGCGCACGCGCTGGTTGCTGCTCAACTCGCCCTCCAACCCCACCGGGGCCGCCTACAGCGCCGCGCAGTTGCGCCCGCTGCTGGACGTGCTGCTGCGCCACCCGCAGGTGTGGCTGCTGTCGGACGACATCTACGAGCACATCCTGTACGACGGCGCGGCCTTCGCCACGCCAGCCGCGCTGGAGCCGCGCCTGAAAAACCGCTGCCTCACGGTGAACGGCGTGTCCAAGGCCTATGCCATGACGGGTTGGCGCATCGGCTTCGCCGGCGGCCCGCGCGAGCTGATCGCCGCCATGGCGGTGGTGCAGAGCCAATGCACCTCGTGCCCCTCCTCCATCAGCCAGGCGGCGGCCATCGAGGCGCTGACCGGGCCGCAGGCCATCGTGGCCGAGCGCTGCGCGGATTTCCAGGCCCGGCGCGACTTCGTGGTGCAGGCGCTGAACCAGGCGCCCGGCCTGCGCTGCCGCACGCCCGAGGGCGCTTTCTACACCTATGCCAGTTGCGCCGGCACGCTGGGCCGCACCACGCCGGGCGGCGCGCTGCTCAAGACCGACGTGGACTTTTGCCAGTACCTGCTGGCCGAGTACGAGGTGGCGGTGGTGCCGGGCACGTATTTCGGGCTGGCGCCGTACTTCCGCATCTCGTACGCTACCTCGATGGCCCAGCTGCAGACGGCCTGCCAGCGCATCCAGGACGCCTGCGCGGCGCTGCGGTGAGCCGGCCCGCCATGTTTCCATTCCTTCAACGCCCTTGATCGACGCCTTCATGACTTCCACCGTTTCTCCCCGCACCGGCGGCCAGGTCCTCGTGGACCAGCTCATCCTGCACGGCGTGCAACAGCTTTTCTGCGTGCCCGGCGAAAGCTACCTGGCCGTGCTGGATGCCCTGCACGACGCGCAGATCGCCGTCACCGTGTGCCGCCAGGAGGGCGGCGCGGCCATGATGGCCGAGGCGCAGGGCAAGCTCACCGGGCAGCCCGGCATCTGCTTCGTGACGCGTGGCCCGGGGGTGACCAATGCCTCGGCCGGCATCCACATCGCGCACCAGGATTCGACGCCGCTCATCGTGTTCGTGGGCCAGGTGGCGCGCGGCGCGCTGGGCCGCGAGGCGTTCCAGGAGCTGGACTACGGCGCGGTGTTCGGCACCATGGCCAAGTGGGTGGTGCAGATCGACGACGCGCGCCGCGTGCCCGAACTGGTGTCGCGCGCCTTCCACGTCGCCACATCGGGCCGCCCGGGCCCGGTGGTGGTGGCGCTGCCCGAGGACATGCTGACCGATGCCGTGCAGGTGGCGGACGCCCTGCCCTACACGGTGCCGGAAACCCACCCCGGCGCTGCCGCGCTGCAGGAACTGGCCGAGCGCCTGGCCGCCGCCGAGCGTCCCGTCGCCATCCTGGGCGGCAGCCGGTGGTCAGAGCAGGCGGTGCGCGACTTCGTTGCGTTCGCGCAGGCCTGGTCGCTGCCCGTGTACTGCTCGTTTCGCCGGCAGATGCTGTTCCCGGCCGACCACGCCAGCTACGGTGGCGACCTGGGCCTGGGGGTGAACCCCAAGCTGCTGGCGCGCATTCGCGGGAGCGATCTGGTGCTGGTGGTGGGCGGGCGCCTGTCGGAGATTCCGTCGCAGGGCTACGAGCTGTTCGACATTCCCGTGCCGGCGCAGCCCCTGGTGCATGTGCATGCCGATGCCAACGAACTGGGCCGCCTGTACCGGGCAACGCAGTCCATCCACGCCACGCCGCAGGCCTTTGCCAACGCACTTGCCACGCTGCAGCCGCCCGCCGCGGTGCGCTGGGCGGCGCACATGCAGGCCGCCCGCGCCGAGTACCTGGCCTGGAGCGATCCGGACCCGATCCGCATCCCGGGCCCGCTGCAGATGGGCGAGGTCATGCGCCACCTGCGCGAGGTGCTGCCGGCCGATGCGATCTTCTGCAACGGCGCGGGCAACTTCGCCACCTGGGTGCACCGCTTCTGGCCTTTCACCGCCTATGCCAGCCAGTTGGCGCCCACCAGTGGATCGATGGGCTACGGCCTTCCAGCCGGCGTGGGGGCCAAGCGGCTGTGGCCGCAGCGCGAGGTGGTGGTGTTCGCGGGCGACGGCGACTTTCTGATGCACGGGCAGGAGTTCGCCACCGCCGTGCAGTACGGCCTGCCCATCATCGTGGTGCTGCTGGACAACGCCATGTACGGCACCATCCGCATGCACCAGGAGCGCGAATACCCCGGCCGCGTGAGCGCCACCCAGTTGAAGAACCCGGATTTCAAGGCCTATGCCGCGGCCTTCGGCGGGCATGGCGAGCGGGTGGAGACGACGGCGGAGTTCGCCCCGGCGCTGGCACGCGCCCGGGCCAGCGGCCTGCCCTGCGTGCTGCACTGCCTGCTGGACCCGGAGGCCATCACGCCCACGGGCACGCTGCAGGGCATCCGCAGTGCGGCGCAGGCCCGCAAGCCGGGCTAGGCGCTCAGCGCGGGCGGCGGTCCTGGCGATGCCCGGGCCGCGCCGGTATCAACCGTGGACGGGCACCGCCATGTACTGCTCGCGCCAGGCTTCGAACGGCAGGGTGTCCGCCGCTTCGATGGCCTTTTGCTCGGCCACCGATTGCGCGGCGGCGGCCTCGAACCGGGCCTGCTGCGCCTTGGTCCACGGCATGGCCAGCAGCGTGTCGCGCGCCCATTGCGATCGCTCCAGCGCGAAGGCACTGAAGCTCTTGCCGTGCGCCTCGGCCATGCGGTCGAGCACGCGGGCCGACGGCGTGGCCTGCGGCTGCTGCATGAGGCGCCGCGCATCGGCCAGCGCGCTGCCGTAGTCGCCGGTGCCGTGCGCGGCGTCCAGCGCCGCGGCCAGTGGCTCGCATTCGGCCAGCACCTGCGCGCCCCATTCGGCCAGCGGGATCTCGCGCCCGGCGCGCTGCAGCAGCAGGCCGGCTCGCGGCCGCGCTCGGCGGTCAGGTGCTGGTTGCGCTGCAGCTC
>NZ_BAAJYS010000394.1:0-2984 GCF_057543315.1 Acidovorax sp. KPB24-07 | reverse complement strand
GGCTGCTGCGCCGCCTGGGCCTGGCGGTGGGGCTGGCCGAGGAGCTGCGCAACGACGCGGACCAGGTGCTGCAAAGCATGAACGCGAAGGCGCCTGACGCGCAGCCCGTGGCCGAACGCAGCGCCTGAGGGCGGCCGAGGGCGCTGCCCGGGAACGCGCTCAGTCCCGGTGGGCCTGGATCTCGCCTTCCTCGTCGCCTTCGGGCACGGTGGGCAGGCGCGCTTGCGCAGGCGTAGCCGCCGTGGCCTTCCATTGCCCGGCCGGCTCCACCTCATGGCCGGGGTCCGCGCGGAGCACGGGCTCGTACAAGATCCACTGCGCCACGGTGCGCATGGCCTCGGCGCCCCGGTTGTTCTGTCGCTTCAGGAAGAAGTCCAGGCCGCGCTCGCGCAGGATCTTGGCCTTTTCGCGCAGCAGCAGCAGGGTGGGCTCCCACAGTTCGTCCCTCACCACGAGGTCGTCGAAGCCCTGCGCATGCACCTGGGCTTCCCGCAGGCGCGTGGCTCCCTGCTCCCGGCACAGCGCAGCGCGCTTCATATGCTCCACTCCCTCGTCCCGTCGGCGCGCCATCACCGGCGACCGGCCGGTCTTGCCCATCGCCTTGCGCTGCATGCGTGCTGCGGCCTGCTCCAGGTGCTCCGCGGCGGCGGCCGTCTGGTCCGCCTCCAGCGCCTTGCGTGCCTGCTTCAGATGCGCGCGGGTGGAGCGCAGGTCCATGCCGGCCGCCTCGAATTCCGTGGCTGCGCTTTCGTATCCCGCGCAGGCCGCCTCGAACTGCGCCTTGGCAGCTTCGCCATCCATGCGGGCGAGCGCGCGGAACATGTCCAGCGCGGGGGCGGCGGGCGCCTTCATCGCCTTGTCGGCGAACATGGCCGCCAGGCCGTTGCCCTGTGCGAACGCCTGGGTCTGCTCCATGAAATGTTCGAGCTGCAGCTCGGACGCGGCATGCTTCAAGTCGTCCTCCACCGCAGCGCCCAGCTTGCCCACCCCGTAGGCGGACCAGCTGTCCCACTCGTCGCGCACGAGCTGCTGGAACACGTCGAACTCCGAGACATCGGTGGCGCGGTCGCTGCGCATCGGGTCGATCTCGTCGTCGAACACGAACAGCGTGCAAAAGTGGGTCACGGCCTTGGAGACCAGCTCCCGGCCGTAGCTGGCATCCAGCAGCCCCAGGCTGCCGCTGGCCTTCTGGCGCGGGCCGTTCTTCGGATCGTCCTGCACGGATTCCGCGAACTGCACCCCCAGCGTGGCGCGGCCCGACACCTCCACCTTCATCTGGGCCGTGGCATCGCGGTAGATGGTGGTCATGTAGCCGGCCACCGTGGTGCGGGTCTGGCCGTTGTCCTGCCGGGATTTGACGCCCACGCCCGCTGACACGCCGGCCCGCCGCCCCTTGCCCGCCACCTCGCCCACCCGCACGCCCGCGCTGAGCGACACGTTGGTCTCGGTGCCCATGCTGCTGCGCTGCGCGTCGTCGATGATCCCCATGCTCAGTTCGGGATGGTGGGCCAGCAGCTCCCGCATCCAGTCCCGGCGGGCCGGCTGGCCATCCCCGGTGGGGGCCGCCATGTCGAACAGATGCTCCAGCGCGTCGATGAACTGCGCGTCCAGCTGGGGCTCGCGGTTCTTGGTCAGCCGGGGCATGCGCATCTGCACGCCGTTTTCCACGCTCCGCTCGCCGCGCCAGCGCCAGTCGGCCCCGCCGGTCACGCCGAAGCTGGCCTGGTCGGTGTCCATCGCGACCGAGTAGCCGGTGTTCACCCCGGCACCGGCCTGTACCTGGTTGGTGGACTGGGACGTGATCTGCAGGTACATGCCGGTGCGGCCCCGGTACAGCTCCAGGATGCGGTCCTCGTTGTGCTGCACGCCGCCGATGAGCTTGACGCCCAGGCCCACGGCGCTCGTGATCGCCGCGGCCGCCGACAGCGGGCCGAGGTTGACACCGTAGGTCTTCTGGCCCAGCAGCTTCATCCGGTCGCGCCATTCGAGGTGCTGGGCCACATCGCGCAGCAGGTTGAACAGCGCCCGGCTGTTGGTGGCGTTGGCCGGGTCCCCGTCGTGCAGCAGGTTGAGTGCCTTGTACAGGGCCACGTGGAAGGCATTGCCCTGGGCGTGCACGTGTTCTCCATCGGTGCCGACCGATGGCGTGGCGGGGCCATTGTTCGCCTCTTGCAGCGGCTCGCTCAGCAAGGCGTGCTGCAGCAGGGCGAGGGCTTGCACGCCGGTGTGCGGCTGGGCGCGCAGCTGCTCCCATGCGAAGCGCATCGCGGGCGATTCCGTGGCGGTGGTGATCTCGCTGCCACGGCGGGCGGCTTTTCGCGCTGCATCGCGCCGCGCGGCATCGCATTGCGCCCGGATGCTTTCGAGCAGGGCGTTGTCCAGCACCATGGAAGCGCGCTCGGTGCCTTCGGGCGCCCAGCGTATCTTTTCGGCGATGGCCAGCCAGGCCAGTTCGGATTCGGAGGGCACCTCGGTCGCAGGCCGTTGCGCACGCGCGCCCCGGAGGTATTGGGTGAGGTGGTCCGCCGCCTTCTCCAGCTCTTCTTCCGCCCGGCGGTTCGGGGTGGGCAAGGCGGTGGCCGATCCCACCTGCAGGGCCTGCGGCAGCGAGCGCAGCGGGTTGATCTTCTGGCTCCGCCGGCTCTTGGGGGCGGCGGTGCCGGGCGCGTCGCCCTCGGTGTGGTCGATGTCGTGCAGCCAGTCCGCGATTTTCTGCAGGTGCTGGTTGGCGCGGTCGTAGGGGGAGCCTTTGGCGTTGCTGCGGTAGCCATTGCGGATGGCGTGGTAGGCCGCGCGCTCATCGTCCGTGCAGGCGGCCAGGGCCTGGGCCGGGTCCGCGGCATGCAGGGCCGTGCGGGCGGCATGGGAGGCGCCGGCCAGCCATTCGCGCAACTGCGGCGTGGGCGCGGCCCGCATCGCAGCCTCGGTCTGCAGCGCCAGGCGTGCCGTGTGGCGGCGGGTGTGGTCGGGCGTGCCTTCGGCGG
>NZ_BAAJYS010000393.1:0-2994 GCF_057543315.1 Acidovorax sp. KPB24-07 | reverse complement strand
GACGCGACTGCCGATGTTCATCCTCGAGCCGGGCGCATCGAGTCAAGACCTGCAGTTCAAGGGCGGGGACGGCATCCACCTGCTGGGCGATGCCAAGCTGGACAACGTGCACGGCCTGCAGGCCGGGGACGATTTCGTCACCGTGGACGGCGCGGAGGGGGCCATCTCGGTGTCGGCCAGCCTCGCGGGCGCCAGCCCCGAGACCATGGCCACCAGCGTGGCCACGCCGCTGGAGCGCCGGCTGGGTGTGATCGCGGGGGTGAACGAGATGACGTCCAGCAGCTCGACCGGCTCGGCCCGCGTGAGCCTGCAGTTCGATCTGAGCCGCAACATCGACAGCGCCGCGCGCGAGGTGCAGGCGGCCATCAACGCATCGCGCGTGGACCTGCCGGCCACGCTGCGCAGCAACCCCACCTACCGCAAGCGCAATCCGGCGGATGCGCCCGTCATCATCCTCACGCTGACCTCCAAGACCCGCACACCGGGCGAGATCTACGACGCGGTCTCCAACGTGGTGAGCCAGCGCATCTCGCAGGTGGCGGGCGTGGGCGAGGTCGAGATCGGCGGCGGCTCGCTGCCCGCGGTGCGCGTGGAGCTGCTGCCGTTCGCGCTCAACCGCTACGGCATCAGCACCGAGGACGTGCGCGCGGCCATCCAGGCCTCCAACGCCAACCGGCCCAAGGGCGCCATCGAAGGCGATGGCAAGCGCCTGCAGATCTACACGCCTTCGCCCTCGCGCAAGGCGTCCGACTACGCCTCGCTGGTGATCGCCTGGCGCAACAACGCCGCCGTGCGCCTGGGCGACGTGGCGCGCGTGGTCGATGGCGTGGAGAACACGCGCACGCTGGGCCTGTTCAACGGCGACCCGGCCATCATCGTGCTCATCACGCGCCAGCCGGGGGCCAACATCATCGACACGGTGGACGGCGTGCGCGCGCTGCTGCCCGACCTGCAGGCGCAGCTGCCGCAGGACATCCAGGTGTCGGTGGCGTCGGACAGCACCAATTCCATCCGCTCGTCGCTGCGCGAGATCGAGTTCACGCTCATGGTCTCCATCGCGCTGGTGGTGCTGGTGGTGGGCCTGTTCCTTCGCAAGGCGCGCGCCACGGTCATTCCGGCGGTGGCCACGGTGGTATCGCTGCTGGGCACCTTCGGCATCATGTATTTTCTGGGTTTCAGCCTGAACAACCTGAGCCTGATGGCCCTCACGGTGGCCACCGGCTTCGTGGTGGACGACGCCATCGTGGTGCTGGAGAACACCAGCCGCCACATCGAGGCCGGCATGGACCGCATGGCCGCGGCGCTGCTGGGCGCGCGCGAGGTGGGTTTCACGGTGCTGTCGATCAGCCTGTCGCTGGTGGCGGTGTTCATCCCGCTGCTGTTCATGGACGGGCAGGTGGGGCGCCTTTTCCGCGAATTCGCGGTCACGCTGTCGGTGGCGGTGGCGATCTCGCTGGTGATCTCGCTCACCACCACGCCGATGATGTGCGCGTGGCTGCTGCGCTCGGAAGACCCCGCCCAGGCCAAGCCCCCCGGCCGCTTCGCGCGCTGGGCCGAGCGGGGCTACGACGGCATGCTGCGCGGCTACGCCCACAGCCTGGACTGGGCGCTGGCGAGCAAGGCGCTGGTCATGCTGGTGCTGCTGGCGGTGATCGGGCTCAACGTTTACCTGTTCACCAAGATTCCCAAGGGCTACTTTCCGCAGCAGGACAACGGCCAGCTCAACGGCGGTTTGAGGGCCGACCAGAGCATCTCCTCCGACGCCCTGGCGCGCAAGCTGCGCCAGGCGGTGGGCATCATCCGCAACGATCCGGCGGTGGACACGGTGGTGGGCTTTTCCGGTGGCGGGCGGGCGGGCGGGGCTTTCTGTTCGTGAACCTGAAGCCCGTGGGCGAACGCGCCGACAGCAGCAACGCCGTGATCGGGCGCCTGCGGCCGCAGCTGGCGCAGATCACCGGCCTGCAGGTGTTCCTGAGCCCGGTGCAGGACCTGCGCATGGGCGGGCGCTCCAGCAATTCGACCTACCAGTACACCCTCAAGAGTGACAACCTGGCCGACATGCGGCTGTGGGCCACGCGCCTGGCCGAGCGCCTGAAGCAGGAAGAGCTGCTGACCGACGTGGACACCGACCAGGCCGACAACGGCGTGGAGACCTATGTGGAGGTGGACCGGGCCAGCGCCTCGCGCCTGGGCGTGAGCGCCTCGGCCATCGACAGCGCGCTCTACAACGCCTTCGGCCAGCGCTCGGTGGCGACCATCTACGGCGAGCTGAACCAGTACTCCGTCATCATGGAGTGGGCGCCGGAATACACCAAGGGCCCGCCGGCGCTGGCCGACATCTTCGTTGCGTCCAACCCGACCGGGGCCACCGGCACGGCCGCCAATCCGGGCCAGCGCGGCGCCTCCACGGGGCAGGTGCTGAGCAACACCGCATCGACCATGGTTCCGCTGAGTGCCATCGCCAAGGTGGTGGAGCGGGCCTCGCCCACCTCCATCAACCACCAGGACGGCGAACTGGCCACGACGATCTCGTTCAACCTGGACGGGAACACCTCCCTGAGCCAGGCGAGACAGGTCATCGAGCAGGCGGAGGCCGACATCGCCATGCCCACCAACGTGCGCGGCAGCTTCCAGGGCACGGCCCTCGGGTTCCAGCAATCGCAGTCGCAGCAGTTCTTCCTGATCCTGGCGGCCATCGTGGTGATCTACATTGTGCTGGGCGTGCTGTACGAAAGCCTGATCCACCCCATCACCGTGCTGACCACCTTGCCCTCGGCCGGCGTGGGGGCGGTGCTGGCGCTGCTGCTGTTCAACATGCAGTTCACCATCATCGCGCTCATCGGCGTGTTCTTGCTGATCGGCATCGTGAAGAAGAACGCCATCCTCATCATCGACTTCGCGCTGGAGGCCGAGCGTGCCCGGGGCCTGTCGGCGCTCGAGGCGGTGCGCGAGGCCTGCATGCTGCGCTTTCGTCCCATCCTGATGACCACGCTG
>NZ_BAAJYS010000392.1:0-3000 GCF_057543315.1 Acidovorax sp. KPB24-07 | reverse complement strand
AGCGCTCCCCGCCGCGGTGGCTGCGGCCGTGCCTTGGCCGGCCAGGGCCTGCTGGATGGCGCGGGTGGCGTCGGCGAGCTGGCCGGTGCGCATCAGCGGAGTGACCTCGTTCAGAAGCTGCTTGACCTTCTTGTTCCAGTCCATGGGGAATCCTTTCGAAAAGCGGGCCGCGGGGGCCCTGGCGTGCGGGGGCGGCACCGGGGCCCCCAGGGGCGCTGCGTGCCGCGTTCGTCTCGTCGTGTCTCTTGTCTCGCCGCCGCCTTCGAATCGGGCCGGTCTGCCATGGTGGTCCGGTCGCCAGCGCCGAAGGCGCGGGTCCGTCCCTTGTCGTCGTGTCCACCGGCGCGTGCCGGTGGGTGTCAGCCGATGCGGCCGGCCAGCGCGGCCTTGACCGCCGCGCTGGCGTGCAGCGCCCCCAGCACATGGACCGAGGCGATGGTCGCCTGGGCCAATGCAGGGGGCACGTCGTCGTCGATGGTGCACAGGCCCAGCACGCGGATCTCCAGCGTCTGCCCTGCGGCCTGGACGGCCTCCAGTTCGGCCCGGCCGAACCGCTGCAGCCCCAGCACCAGCGTCTTGCGGGCCACCACCTGCCGCACCGCATCGGCCTGCGCAACCAGCTGGTTGCGGATCGCGGTGCGGATGAAGTCCGTGCGGTTCGAATAGAACCCCTCGGACACCAGCAGGTCGATGTGGCCGAGGTCCACATACCCCAGGTTGATCGTCACCTTCTCCGAATCGGGAACCTTGTTGCTGCGCTCGAGTACCGTCGTTGCCATAAAAACCTCGTTTTTCCATCCCATTGGATGGTAAATGGATGGTCTATGGAATCTTTCAAGGTCGTCCGACCAAAATAAAGGGGCCCGAAGGCCCCTGTCATTGCCAGGGTGCAGCGGGCTTCAGCCGGCGCCGCGCCCGCCCCCGCTGCCTGCCGCGCCCTGGCGCGACTGCACCTGGTTGCCGCTGCCGATGTGCGCATCACGGTCGTGCCGGCTTTCCGGCGTGCGCTGGGCTTCGTTCTTTTGGGTGGGCTCCTGGTTGCCTTGGCGGTTGTGGTCGTTTTCCACTTTGCCCTTGCCGGGCTCCTGCTTGTCGTTGGCCATGGTGTGTCTCCTTGCGAACGGGGGAATGAAACGATGGGATCGATGGGGGGAGCGAACGGCTGCGCTCAGGACAGCGACAGTTCCTTGTGCTCGCCCATGTCCTTGGGCGGGTTGCCCGTGACGGCCGCCTTGGCCATCTTGAACAGCTGGGTCATCTTGCTTTCCTTGACGTCCCAGTACTCGGCGTGGCTGATGTGGATGGCCAGCAGCACGAGGTTGGGGTCGTTCACGCCGTCCGGAAACCAGGCCTTCGCCATGGGCGACCATAGGGCCTCTTTCTTGGCGATGTCTTCGATGAAGCCGGCCGCGCCGGACAGCGAAACATAGCTGTCCTTCTCAGGGTTGGAGTAGGTCACGTTGACCTGGCTGTCCGAGCGCAGGCGTTCGAACAGCTCTCCGTCGCGCGGGATGAAGAAGAACAGTTGCGACTGTTCATCGATGTCCTTGTTCTGAGTCGTCAGGGGGTGGGCATGCAGCATGCCGCTGGCGGCGCGGTGCGTGAGCATGCCAAAGCGGATGTCCTTGATCAGCCGCCACAGCGTGGCGTGGGGGGAGGTGGTGTCGTCGTTGCTCATGGGTGTCTCCGGCAAGCAGGGAAGGAGGCCGAACGCCGCGCGCACTGGGCGCGCGGTGTGGGAGGGAGGTCCCAATGTAGGGGGGCCCTGCTGCGCCCACGGTCGGCTCGCGGCCCGGGGCCCTGTGGGGCATGTCCGACATCTCCGCGCGGGCCGGGCTCAGGCCGCCGGGCGCCGCTCCAGCGCGAAGGGCGGCAGGCCCTTGAGCAGCCGCTGCCCATACGACGTGCGCACCAGCCGCTTGTCGTAGCAGTACACGTGGGCGCGGTCTTCCTCCGTGCGGATCGCGCGGCCCACCCATTGCGCCAGGCGGATGGCCGTGGCCGGCACCACCAGTTCGCTGAACGGGTCGCGCCCCGCGGCCCGCAGCCATTCGGCGCGCGACTCGCCCACCGGGTCGTCGGGCGGCGCGAACGGCAGCTTGGTGATGAACAGCGATTCGCACAGCGCACCGGGCAGGTCCAGCCCCTCGCCGAACGACTGCATGCCGAAGATGATGGACGGCTCGCCGCTTGCCACGCGCTCGCGGTGGCGCGCCAGCAGCTGGGTGCGGGGCAGCGCGGTCTGCACCAGCACGCTGCCGCGCATGGCGGTGGGCAGCGCATCGACGGCCTGGCGCATCTGGTCGCGCGAGGTGAAGAGCACCAGCGCGCCGGACTCGACCATGGCCAGGTCGGTCAGCAGCGCATCCACCATCTCGGCGGTGAAGGCCTGGGCCTCGCGCGGGTCGGCCACGGTCTCGGTGGCGATCAGCGTGCCCTGCAGCGCGTAGTCGAACGGGCTGGGCACCTCCAGGGTGGTGACGGTCTCGTCGCCGAACAGCCCCGCCTCGCGCAGGAAGAAGTCGAACTGCCCGCAGCTCGTCAGCGTGGCCGAGGTGAGCACCGCCCCGCGCACGGCCGACCACAGGTGGTGGCGCAGCGTGTTGCCCGGCAGGATGGGGCTGGCGTGCGCCTTCACGACGATGAAGTCGCCCTCCACCTCCAGCGTGAACCATTTGGCGGCGGGCACGGCGCCCTCGGGCGCGTCCTGCAGCAGCAGTTGCGCGGTGGCGTGCACGCCCTCCAGCCGGGGCGCGAGCGCGCCGACCTGGGCATAGAGCGTGGACAGGCGCCGCGCCTCGTCGGGCTTGTCGCGGATCTCGGCGCGCAGGGCCTTGGCGATGGCGCGCAGCGCGTTCAGAAAGCCCTCGGCGTGGTGCGCCATCTGGCCCAGCGGCTCCACCAGAATGCATCACCCGCGCCGGGTCCCTCGAAGGCGGCTTGCGCTATTACGTCGGCGCGGCCAATCTGCCCGACGATGGCGGGTACGCCGCCAAGGTG
>NZ_BAAJYS010000391.1:0-3009 GCF_057543315.1 Acidovorax sp. KPB24-07 | reverse complement strand
CGCAGCCTGGCCGGACGCTCGGCCGACGCCGCCAAGGAGATCAAGGCCCTCATCACCGACAGCGTGGAGCGCGTCGAGCGCGGCACGGCGCTGGTGGACGAAGCCGGCACCACGATGAGCGAGATCGTGTCGTCGATCCAGCGCGTGAGCGACATCGTGAGCGAGATCAGCGCCGCCACCGCCGAGCAGAGTTCGGGCGTGTCCCAGGTCGGCGAGGCCGTGAGCCAGATGGACCAGGTCACGCAGCAGAATGCAGCGCTGGTGGAAGAAAGCGCCGCCGCGGCCGAAAGCCTCAAGGCGCAGGCGCAGCAACTGGTGGACACGGTGGCCGTGTTCCGCCTGGCCGGCCACGGCCAGCCGGGCGCGCTGCGCGTGCGCTGATCGCCCATCGCGCAGGTGCTCGCGGGGGCATCCCGCCGGGCCTGCGCAGCTGGTGGGGAGCGCGTGGACAATGGCGGACGTGACCGCCCCCGAAGAGCCCGCCGCACCCCTGCCACGCCGCATCGCCCACCTGGACATGGACGCGTTCTATGCCTCGGTGGAGTTGCTGCGCTACCCGCAGCTCAAAGGGTTGCCCGCCGTCATCGGTGGTGGCCGGCGGGCGCAGGACGAGGCCCTGGTGGCCGAGTATGCCGGCCGCGAGTCGGAGATTCCCGTCGCGGCCTTCCCGCGGCTCAAGGACTACGTGGGGCGGGGCGTCATCACCACCGCCACCTACCCCGCGCGGCAGTTCGGCGTGGGCTCGGCCATGGGGCTCATGAAGGCCGCGCGCCTGTGTCCCCAGGCCATCCTGCTGCCGGTGGACTTTCCCTCGTACCGGCGCTTTTCGCGGATGTTCAAGGAAGTGATCGTGTCCATCGCGCCCGTCATGGAAGACCGCGGCGTGGACGAGGTGTACATCGACTTCACGCACGTGCCGGGCGGCCAGCGCGACGGCGGCCGGTCGCTCGCGCGGCTCATCCAGAAAAGCATCCTCGACGCCACGGGCCTCACCTGCTCAATCGGCGTTGCGCCCAACAAGCTCATCGCCAAGATGGCCAGCGAGTTCAACAAGCCCAACGGGATTTCCATCGTGCACGAGGGCGATCTGGAAAAAGCCATATGGCCGCTGGCGTGCCGCAAGATCAACGGCATCGGCCCCAAGGCCGACGCCAAGCTGCAGTCCCATGGCATCCACACGGTGGGCGAACTGGCCGCGCGCCCGCGCGACTGGCTGGTGCGCCACTTCGGCAAGGCCAGCGGTGCCTGGCTGCACGAGGCCGCCTGGGGCCGCGACGACCGCCCCGTGGTCACCGAAAGCGAGCCCGTTTCCATGAGCCGCGAAACCACCTTCGACCGCGACCTGCACGCCGTGCGCGACCGCGCCGAGCTGGGCCGCATCTTCACCGACCTGTGCGAACGCGTGGCCGGCGACCTGCAGCGCAAGGGCTACGTGGGCAAGACCATCGGCATCAAGCTGCGCTATGACGACTTCAAGATCGCCACGCGCGACCTCACCATCGACCACCCCACGCAGGACGCGGCCACCATTCGCCGGGCGGCCGGGCAGTGCCTCAAGCGCGTGCCGCTGGACAAGCGGCTGCGGCTGCTGGGCGTGCGCGTGGGCAACCTGCTGACCGAGCAGGCCGCGCGCGAGGCGCCGGTGGCCCGCCAGGGGCCGATGACGCCGGGGCTGTTCGACTGAATGAGCCAGGCTTGCGGGGCATCCGGACGGGCAGGGACCTTTGCGCAGGGCCTCCCGGCCGCTCAATCGGGGCGTGCCGCCTGGCTTCCAGTCCTTCGGCGCAGCCAGGCCTGGTAAAGCCCGTCGAGCCCCAGGCCGACCGCCACGCCCACGGCATAGGCCACCAGATCCATCGCGTTGAACCGCGACCCCAGTACCAGGTGGCCCGGCGTGGTGCTGCGGATCGCGTTGATCCACGGCGCCTGGTACCGCTGCGAGAACTCCACCGCGAACGAAGTCGCCAGCGCCAGCAGGGCCAGCCGGCCCGGGGCCATGCGCGGCCAGAGGCAGGCCCAGCCGAACATCACCATCAGCGCCCACAGCGCATCGCCGGGGTACTTGCCCAGCGCTTCGGGAAACAGCACGCCGGGCCACCGGCGCGAGGCCAGTCCCAGGGCGATGCAAAGGGCGATGCCTGCCACCAGCACGGCGCGATGGCGTGGGGTGGGCGATGTGAGCGAATGGTCCATGAAAAGGCTGGAAAAGCAGGGGGCAGGAAAGCGGGTGGAGGAGGGCTGCTCGAGAGGCGGCGGTGCGCAGTATCCACCGGCCACGCCGTGCTGGCGCCCGGCAGCTGTCCGGTGTTTCGCCCCGTTGCCATCGCCGCCCGGCGAACGGCAGTCGGTGCGGCTCACGCCGCCGGGTCCTTCTCCGGCAGCAACGCCTCCAGCACGAAACGCGTCGGCCCGCTGGCGCCCCGGTCGCTCACCGCGAGGCCGAGCTGTCGCCACAGCGCCGGGCGGAGCGGGCGGATGGCGATGCGCGGGTCGCGCGTGGCCTCGTACGACTCCTGCGGCAGCAGCGCCGCTCCGTAGCCGGCGGCGACCAGCGTGCGAATCGCGTCGTTGTAGTTGAGCTCGATCCGGGGCCGGCAATGGACGCCTGCTGCCGAGAACCATTCCGCGGTCTGCCGGTACAGGCGGGTGGAGGCGTCGTTCATGATGAGTGGCCGCTCCGCCAGCCATTGCGGAGTCAGCCGCTGCGGCGCCTTCCAGGCCGATGGCAGGAAGGCGACCACCGCCTCGCGCCGCAGGGGCGTGACCTGCACGCCGCGCACGGCCGGCTGCGGCAGCGCCACCACCCCCAGCACGGCGCTGCCGGCCGCGAGCCGGGCCATGCTTTCGTTGGAGGTCAGCACCTGCACGTTCACATCGACCCCGGGGTGTTGCCGGGCCAGGCGCTCGAGCGCGGGCGGCAGCAGGTGCGCGATGGCGCCGGTCGAGGCCCCCACGCGCACGCGGCCCGTCTGGCCGGCGAGCTGGCGTCGAACGTCCTCGACGGCATCG
>NZ_BAAJYS010000390.1:0-3009 GCF_057543315.1 Acidovorax sp. KPB24-07 | reverse complement strand
CACGGCCAGCGCCACGGCGCGCAGGCGCCCGGGCGGACGGGTGGGGGCGAACTGGTCGCGGTCGTTGGAGGCGTGCATGCGATCGAAAAAAAAGCGAAAACGGTGCGAAGGATCGAGGGCGGCGAGGGCCCCGTCAGCCGCCGGACTTGACCGACAGGCCCACGCGCTGCACGCCCGCCCTCTGCAACGCATCCATGGCCTTCACCACGGTTTCGTACGTCACGGTCTTGTCGGCGCTGATGAGGATGGGCGTATCGGGCGGCTGCGTGGCCTGCCAGGCCTTGGCGGCGGCGCCCAGGCCCTGTAGGGTGATCGGGCGCTCGGCGTCGCCGGTCTTGAGCTGCAGGCTGCCGTCCTTCTGGATGATGACCTGGCCGAACGACTTGGGCGGCTTGGCGCCCTTGCCGACGGAGGGCACGTTGATGGCGCTGGGCGTGAGCATGGGCGCAGTCACCATGAAGATGATGAGCAGCACCAGCATCACGTCGATGAAGGGCACCATGTTGATTTCGTTGATGGTGCGGCGCCGGCCGCCGCCGCGTGAAGCCATTGCGGGCATGCTGCTGTCTCCTGTGCTGCTCAGTGGCCCGAGGCGGACGACGTGGGCTGCGCGCCCAGGTTGCGCTGCAGGATGTTGGAGAACTCCTCGATGAAGGTCTCCTGCTGAATGGCCACGCGGTCGATGTCGCGCGCGAAGCGGTTGTAGGCGATCACGGCCGGAATGGCGGCGAACAGGCCGATGGCCGTGGCCACCAGCGCTTCGGCGATGCCCGGGGCGACGGTGGCCAGGGTGACCTGCTCCATGCCGGCGAAGCCGGTGAAGGCATGCATGATCCCCCACACGGTGCCGAACAGGCCCACGTACGGCGAGACGGAGCCCACGGAGGCCAGGAAGGACAGGCTGGACTCGACCACGTCCATCTCGCGCTGGAAGCTGGCGCGCATCGCGCGGCGGGCGCCGTCGAGCAGCGTGCCGGCGTCCGAGATGCGGCGCTCGCGCAGTTTCTGGTACTCGCGCATGCCGCTGGCGAAGATGCGTTCCATGGGGCCGGCGTTCTTGGCGTTCTGCGCGGCGCTGGAGTACAGGTCGTTCAGGCTGGTGCCCGACCAGAACTCGCGCTCGAAGTCTTCGTTGAGCGACTTCACGCGCTTCAGGGCGAACAGCTTGCGGAAGATCGCGGCCCAACTGGCCACGGACACGCCGATCAGCAGCAGCATGACGAGCTGTACCACCCAGCTGGCGTTGAGCACCAAATTCAGGATGGACATGTCTTGGGAGTTCATGATGAGAGTTGTTCCAGAAGGGGGCCCGGGATGCGTGCGGGACGCAGGGTGGCGGCATCGACCCATCCGATGCGGATGGTGCCTTCACACAGTAGCACGGGCTGGGATTCGATCATTTGCTCTGGTTTCAGGAGCGCTTGCTGGCGTATTGTCAGGGATGCGCGGCCACCCTCTTGCAAAGAGGCCGTAACAATCAGTTCATCGTCGAGGCGCGCCGGCCGCAGGTAGCGCAGGCGCGCGTCCGTTACGACAAACATGCCGCCCGTGAGTTCCCGCAGGTTCTGCTGCCCCAGGCCCAGCGAACGCAGCCATTCGGTGCGGGCACGCTCGAAGAACTTGAGGTAGTTGGCATAGAACACGATGCCACCGGCGTCGGTGTCCTCCCAGTAGATGCGCAGGGGCCACTCGAACGGGGCCGAGGCCCGAGGGGGGGCGTTCTCCGTTGCCATGCCGGCCTTCATCCGAGCAGCGTGCGCAGGCGGGCCACGGATTCTTCCAGCTGCGCCATCGAATTGGCCGTGGAAAAACGCACGAAGCGCTGCGGCTCGAACGCGCCGAAGTCGCGGCCCGGCGTGACGGCCACGTGGGCGCGGCGCATCACCTCGTAGGCGAAGTCCCAGCTGCCCGAAACGCCCAGGCGCTCGGCGGCCTGCGTGCAGTCGGCCCAGGCGTAGAAGGCGCCGTCCGGCACCACGGGCACCGGCAGGCCCAGCGCCTGCAGCGCGGGAATGAAGTAGTCGCGCCGGGCCTTGAACTCGGCGCGGCGGCGCTCGTATTCGGCAATGCTCTCGGGCTCGAAGCAGGCGAGGGCGGCATGCTGCGACACGGTGCTGGCGCAGATGAACAGGTTCTGCGCCAGCCGCTCGACCACCGGCACCATGGCCTCGGGCACGACCATCCAGCCCAGGCGCCAGCCGGTCATGTTGAAGTACTTGCTGAAGCTGTTGATGCTGATGACGTTCTCGTCGATGGCCAGCGCCGTGTGGCCGAAGCGCTCCTCGTACGACAGGCCCAGGTAGATCTCGTCGATCAGCGTCACCCCGCCGCGCGACTGCACGGCCGCATGGATGCGGCGCAGTTCCTCGGGCGCAATCGAGGTGCCGGTGGGGTTGGAGGGCGAGGCCAGCAGCACGCCGCGCGTCTTCGGCCCCCAGGCCGCCTCGACCTTGGCGGCGCTCAGCTGGTAGCGCTCTTCTGCCGTGGTGGGAATGAGCACCGCCTTGCCTTCCGCCGCGCTCACGAAGTGGCGGTTGCACGGGTAGCTCGGGTCGGGCATGAGGATCTCGTCGCCCGCATCGATGAGGGCCAGGCAAGCGAGCTGCAGCGCGGCCGAGGCCCCCGCCGTGACCACGATCCGCCGGGCCGGCACCTGCACGCCGAAGCGGTCGGCATACCAGCCGCTGATGCGCTCGCGCAGCGGCTCCAGGCCCAGGGCGTTGGTGTATTGCGTGGTGCCGCGCTGCACGGCGCGGGCGGCCGCCTCCTGCACCAACGGCGGCGCGGTGAAGTCGGGCTCGCCGATGTTCAGGAAGATCATCGGCTCGCGCGTGCCGGCGACCTCGCGCGCCAGGGCCTGGGCGGCCTTGGCCACTTCCATCACATAGAACGGTTCGATGCGCTCGGCGCGGGAGGAAAACTGCATGGAAAAGATTCCTGCCCGCGCGGCGCGGGCGTGGGGATGGGATGCCCGGCCGGGGCACGGGCGCGGGGCGGGCCGGACCGGCC
>NZ_BAAJYS010000389.1:0-3016 GCF_057543315.1 Acidovorax sp. KPB24-07 | reverse complement strand
TTGTCCCCCACCACACCCAGGCCCCCTCGGCCATCGGCGGCATGGTGCCGCCCCACCTGCGCCTCATTGCCATCCAGCAGGTTGCCCGCCGGATCGAAGGCGAACAGCTCCCGCGGCTGGTGGCTGCCGGCACCCGGCAGGGCGGCCAGGATGCGGCCCATGGGGTCGTAGCGGAAGTCCTGTCGCCCGCGCAGCGTGTCGCCCCGCGCCACCAGTTGGCCCGAGAGATCGTAGGCATAGGCCCGCTCCAGCACCGGTTGCGATGCCGCCACATTGCCGCTGGCGCGATGGCCGGCGCGGTGGTGCACCAGCCGTCCCGCAGGGTCTTACTCGTAGCGGCTGGAGACGGCCCCCTGGCTGCGCTCGACCTCGCGGTGCAAGGAATCGCGTTCCATGTCGGCGATGACCTGATGGGCCATCGGTGCCTGACCCGCCACTTCGGGCAGCGCGATGTTGATCTGGTGCAGATGGCCGGAGCCATAGAACAGCCAGTTCAGCGTGCGCCCATCGGGCAGCAGCTGGCCACCTGCGTGATCACGCTTTCGCCGCCGCTGGAGATGTGCGTGCCCATTGAAAAGGAAGGAAAGGGGGAAAACGGCAGGAAGGCGGTTGAGGGTGTTTTAAGCCATCAGCGCAATCAGGGCCTGCTTGGAGTGCTATCGATTGAGTAGCGGAAGCAAATTAACGGAATCACACACATCAAAGAAAAGAGTGAAAAGTGCCTGATGCCTTAGTTCTGATTGCCTTGGTTGCTATTGAATGAATAGCAAACGGAGAGTGTGCCGACCAGTGCAAAGCAATCTGCCAATGGCTGCGATGGGTTTGCTTTGGTGCGGTCATTGCATTGAAAATAAAAGATATGATTATTTCATGCATTCTATGAATGCATCATTTTCGTGGAAGAAAATTAATGCGTTTATGTAATCCTTGGTGCTGGGCTTTTCTAGTTGCTCATTCAAATTCTCTATTACGTCTTCGATGTCCTCTTTGGTAAGGTAGGGGTAAAAGCCCTCTGTTGAGTATCCATGCCTTACAGCTTTTTCCTCATCTGGTGAGAGATTTAAATCTGCTATGTAAAAGAAAACCTCCGAATTTTCTTTCAATTCTTTATTTTTTTTTGCAATAAAGCCAGCCGTTTTGATTTTCTATTGATGCAAGAGCATCTTTTAGTTCGATAAGATTTTTCATGACTATTTGCAGCTAAGCTTTTTAAAGCCGCCTTGTTGGTTAGGGTGAAGTGTTTCTTGAACTGGGCCTGGGGACCGATGTTGGCCGCGAGGAATTAATTCAATTTGTGTCGGATCTTGCGCGCTATGGTGCCATGTTAGTCCCGGAGGGCTGGTCGTTGCAATTCCGCCTTTAGGGCCAGGTTTCACGATGCCCTAGTGCTGATTGGTCTGGTTGCTTCGTAATTGATAGCAATTGCTTCTGAGCCGCAAGTGGGAAAACACGGCGAATTCTTTTGCCGATTGAATTGGCGCGATCCGGAGTTTGGCTGCGGCCGTGTTGGGACGGACGTCTTTTGGGAACTTATCAAGATATCCAGATTTCCCGTACTTTACGCTGTAACTTTATTTCTTTTCGCGCTTGGCCATTTGCGAATGAAATTTTAAGAATTGGCATCGCTATTTTTTTCGTATTTAACCTCAAAAAATAGTATGTTAATTTTTTTACGGTCACACATTTTTTTTTAGTTCTTCGGAAGCGATCAGCATCGTTTTTTGTATCGTATCTCGCGCTAGAAAAAAATCATCCTGAATTTTGTTAAAAATTACGGGAGAGAGTAAGTTCTCTTTCTCCTTTAGATCGGTCTCGTCGTGATTTATAAGTGAGAGAAATCTTCTAGTTCTCGCAATGTAATACTGATGATTTTTCTTTGTTCTTGAAATGATGGTGCATGGAATAAAATCCACATCTGCCGACATTTCTAAAGCACATTGCGTAACAAAATTCTGAGAAAATAAAGGAATGGATGTAAATGCTGGAATGTAATCCATTTCTTCGATGTTGGAGTCACTGTAGCTTTCTTGTGCCGCCCCAGTTACCTTCCAGCGAGAGTCTATTTTTTTTTTCGTTTACATTTTCCCATATTATTTCCTCCAGTTTTTTTTGAACGCCTTCAGTAAAAATAACGTGGCGTTTCGTGGTCCGCGTATTAGGGGCTATTCTGTACAAACTTTTCATGGCAAATTACCTTGACCAAGAGTGGCGCGAAGATTTTTTTGCAAATCTAACAACTCTTTTTGAATTCTGTATTTATCCCATTTTTCTTTTTTTGCTACTTCAGTCATTTTGTTGAGTTTGTCTTCAATTGTTTGGTTGTATTGATTATGAGGGCAGCCTCCCAGCTTGAATCTCGAATGAGTGGCCTTTCCAGAGCCATCGTCGTCCCTTGGTAGGTATATCATGTTGTGCGCTGAGTTGATATCCATTCCAGACATCGAGAATATTGAATGATCTTTTAATTCGTGCGGGATTAGATGGTGGCGTTCTTGTCCCGTTCTTCGCTTCATCCATGTTGGATATGAACTCTTGGGGCAACGCTGAAGTCCAAAAATATCAATCCACCCAAGCGGATTTGACGCATATGCGAATGCATTTGACCCACCCATTAATCCAATCGGATCTTGGCTAACAAACCTGCCCACAGCCGGATCGTAATACCTGAACCGGTTGTAATGCAGCCCGGTTTCCTCATCGAACTGCTGGCCCTGGAATCGGAAGGGTTGCTCGATCGGCGGCGGGGCGGATGAACGGGCGCTGGCACCCTCGCTCCAGTCCATTCCCGGCCCATTTCCCATGCGGCGGCGGGCAGGACCGTCATCGGTCCCCGTTCTCGCCACGGGCCGCAGCGTGGCTTCCCCCCAGACCTTGTATTCCGCCGCCCAGGCGATGCGCCCCTGGGCATCGGTCAACTCCAGCGGCGCGCCGACTCTGGTCGCACTGATACCAGTAGGTCTGGCGGTCGTCCTGCGTCCCTTGCACCGTCGCCAGCGGCACGAAGCTGGATGGCTCG
>NZ_BAAJYS010000388.1:0-3025 GCF_057543315.1 Acidovorax sp. KPB24-07 | reverse complement strand
TTCTGCGCGCGCAGCGCGGCGCGGGCCTGGCTGGGCCTGGGCGTGGCGGCAGCGCCCTGCGTTGGACTGCTTTGGTGGTGGCGGTGACCCCATGGGCCGCTAGCATCGCTGCCCATGCAACGTCGAAGAATCCTCGCGGCACTCGCTGCCGCCTTTTTGTGCCTCGCGGTTTGGCTCGGTGCGGGCGAAGTCCTGAGCCATCCGCACCACCGGCCCGTGGGCCCGGCCCCGGGCGATCTGCCCGCCAGTCCGGTGCGGTTCGATACCGTCACGGGCCAGTCCCTTGCGGGCTGGCTGGTCCGTGGCGATGCCGGGGCCGGGGCGGTGCTGCTTTTGCATGGCATCGGCGCGGACCGGCGCCAGATGCTGGGCCGGGCCCGGTTTCTCCATCGCCTGGGCTATTCGGTGCTGCTCATCGATCTGCGCGCGCATGGCGAGAGCGCCGGGGACCGAGTGACTTTCGGCTGGAACGAATCGCAAGGCGTGGCGGCGGCCCTGGACTACCTGTCCGACGCGCTGCCCGACGAGAAGATCGGTGTGATCGGCGCATCGCTCGGGGCGGCCTCGCTCGTGCTGTCCCGGCCCGACGTGTCCCTGGAGGCCGTCGTGCTGGAGTCGATGTTCCCCACGATCGAAGACGCGGTCTCCGACCGCCTGGCGATGTACCTGGGGCCGGCGGGCCGGTGGCTCACGCCGCTGCTGTTGTGGCAGCTTCCCGTGCGGCTGGGCGTTTCCGCGGATCAGCTGCGGCCCATTGCCGACCTGCCGTCGCTGCACGTGCCGCTGCTGATCGCGGCCGGATCGGAGGACCGACACACCCCCCTGGCGGAAACCCGGCGCATCTACGCGGCGGCCGACGACCCGAAGGCGTTGTGGGTGGTCGATGGTGCGGCGCATGTCGATCTGCATGCGTTCGATCCGCCGGCCTACGAGGCGCGGATTTCGGCGTTCCTCGCGAAACACCTGCGCGATAGCGAATGAGGCGGTGCGCCGTGCCGGGCGGATCTCGTGCGTGACGGGGGGGCGAGCGGGCAGGGGAGCGCTGCCTCATCCCCCTTCAGTGCCCGCTGGCGGCTGTCGTGGCGGACCCTCCGTTGTCGGCCGGGTCACCACCAGGCGCGTGGTGCGCCATTCCCATCCCGCCGCCGTTCCCGCTTTCGCCCATCCCACCGCCGGCGCCGCCCCCACTGCCTCGCACACCGCCATCGGCATTGGCGCGCCGGGCGCCCGCGCCACCGCTTCCTCCGGGCCGCAGCGGCCCCTGCACGGGAATCGGCACGTGCTCCGCAATCGGTTCCAGGTCCAGCGCCGCCCGAATGAACTGCCGCAGGGACACCACCAGCTGCGCCGTTTCGATGCTGCGGCCGGCCACCATGTCCTGCGCGGCCTGGGCGGCGAGTTGGACCTGCTCCTCGGTGCCCAGCAGGATCACGTCGGACAGCGCGGCCTCCACCGCATCGCGCATGCGGCGTTGGCGCTCGGTGCTGGTCAGCGGTGCCAGCGCCTCTTCCACGGTGGCCGGATCGCCTTCGGCAGGGGGCGGCGATGGCGTTGGGCTGCCAGCCGGCCGGCGCAGGTCGCGCATGTGCGTCGGGCTCACCTGCAACTGCCCGGTGAACGAGCCGCCCAAGGTCTTGTAGGCGGCGATCAGGGTCTTGAGCCGCTCGTTGATCTGCCGGTTTTCGCGTTGCTGGCGGCGCTGGATGGTCTGCATGAAGACGAGCCGGATGCCCACCATGAGCAGTGAGGCCAGCAGCAGCCCCAACGCGGTGGTGAGCAGGGTGTGCCAGGAACTGAAGTCGAGCATGTTGCGCATGGCGGACGCGGGGCGCTGGCGCCACCGCGAAAGGGGAGTGAAGGGCAGGCCATGATAGGCACGGGCACTAGGTGCTGCACCCGTGGCCGGGCGGCACCTTTGGGCCCTCGCAGGGCGCGGCTCAGACGGGCGGCGCTGCGTCCAGCATTTCGACGACCCGCTTCCAGTCCGCCGCATCGACCGGCGTGATGGACAGGCGGCTGCCTTTTTGCAGCACCTGCAGGCCGGCCAGTTCCGGCCGGGCGCGCAATTCGGCCAGGGGCAGCAGGCGGGTCTTGCGCAGTGCCTGCACGTCCAGCAGCAGCCACCGCGGTTGGTCCGGGCGGGATTTGGGGTCGTGGTAGGGCGATTCGGGGTCGAACTGCGTCGGGTCCGGCCGGGTGGCGGAGGCCACGCGCGCCAGGCCGGCAATGCCCGGCTCCGGACAGCTGGAGTGATAGAACAGCACGCCGTCGCCCACCTGCATGCCGTCGCGCATGAAGTTGCGCGCCTGGTAGTTGCGCACGCCGGTCCAGGGCACGGTGGCATCCGGGGCGGCCAGGGCGTCGTCGATGGAGCATTCCTGCGGCTCGGACTTCATGAGCCAGTAGCGGGGTTCGGGGTGCGGGGTCGTCGTCATGGCGCCATTCTGGCGGGATGCGGCGCAAGGATCGAGCCCTTCCTGCCGCCAGAGGGTCGTTGCTATTTATTTAATAGCAATGAAGGCATGATTAACTAAGGCATGGGGCCAAAAACACCCTTATTCGCGAATTCACCGCATGCTCGCCGGCCCCGTGCCGCCCCACCGGATCGCATCGTGCGCCGGGATGGCCAGTGGGTTGTCCTGGGGTTCCGACAAGGGGGCGAGCAGGGCGTTCAGGTCCGCCTCGCTGAACTTGGCCGCACCCGCGGCGTCGTGCCCCAGCACCCCCTGCGCCAGCGCCTGCTTGCGGGCCTGCAGTTCCAGCATGCGTTCCTCGATGCTGCCTTCCACCACGATCTTGTAGACGAACACCGGCTGGTCCTGCCCGATGCGGTGGGCACGGGCGGTGGCCTGCTCCTCCACGGCGGGGTTCCACCAGGGATCCAGGTGGATCACCGTGTCGGCGGCGGTCAGGTTCAGGCCCACGCCGCCGGCCTTGAGGCTGGCCAGCAGGACGGGCGGCGCGCCGGCATCGCCGCGGTCCTGGAAGCGCCGCACCACGGCGCCGCGCGCGCGGGGCGGGGTGT
>NZ_BAAJYS010000387.1:0-3037 GCF_057543315.1 Acidovorax sp. KPB24-07 | reverse complement strand
TTGCTGCGGCGCGACCTGCGCCGCCTGCCCTGGCCGGCGCACCAGCCGCCGACCCCTTGACCGCCCCATGCCCTCTTTCGCCCTCCTTCGCCACGCCCTGCTGCTGATCGCCGCCGCCCTCCTGTCCCCGGGTGCCATCGCCCAAAAGCCCGTCAAGAAAAACCCGCCCCGAGCCCCGGCCACGGCCCCGCAGCCGGCGATCTTCTACGACCAGCGCGCCGATGCCATGCAGTTCGCCGACGACATCGCCGCGCGCCGCGACCTGGACCGCGAATGGGTGCGCCAGGCCATTGGCCAAGCGCGCTTTCTGAGCCAGGTGCCGCGCCTCATGCTGCCGCCGCCGCCCGGCACGCCCAAGAACTGGCGCGTGTACCGCAGCCGCTTCGTCGAGCCCGTGCGCATCCGCGCGGGCGTGCGCTTCTGGCACGACAACGCCGACACGCTGGCCCGCGCCGAGCGCGAATACGGCGTGCCGGCGGAAATGATCGTCGGCATCATCGGCGTGGAAACCATCTACGGCCAGCAGATGGGCAACTTCCGCGTCATTGACGCGCTGGCCACCCTGTCGTTCGACTTTCCCATGGCCCACCCGCGCGCGGCCGAGCGCGTGGCGTTCTTCCGGGGCGAGCTGGAGCAGTTCCTGAGCCTCATGCAGCGCACCAACGCCGACCCGCTGGAGCCGCGCGGCAGCTACGCCGGCGCCATGGGCCTGGGCCAGTTCATGCCCTCCAGCTGGGCGCGCTACGCGGTGGACTTCGACGGCGACGGCCGCATCGACCTCTTCAACAGCCCCGCTGACGCCATCGGCTCGGTCGCCAACTACTTCAAGGGCCACGGCTGGACCACCGGCATGCCCACGCACTATGCCGTCGAATTCGACCCCGCCCGGCTGCGCCTCGAAGACCTGCTGGCCCCCGACATCCTGCCCACCTTCACCGTGGCCCGCATGGCCGAACTGGGCGCACTGGTGCAGGGCGACGGCGCCACCCACCGCGGCCCACTGGCCCTGGTGGAACTGCAGAACGGGGTTGGATCGCCCGTCTTCTACGCGGGCACCGAGAACTTCTATGCCGTCACGCGCTACAACTGGTCGAGCTATTACGCCATGGCCGTGATCGAGCTGGGGCGCGAAGTGAACGCGGCGCGGTAGCAAAACCCGGCGGAAGAAAAAAGCGAGCGCTCCCCGCTTCGGGGGCCACAATGGACCGCATGCAACGCCGTCAACTCCTGCGCCTGGGATCGGCCGCCAGCCTGGCTGGCGCCCTGTTCTCCACCGCCACCTCCTCCTACGCCGCCACCGAGACCGGCACCGTGCTGCTGATGCGGCATGCGCAGACCGACCCCGGCACGGGCGATCCACCCGGCTTCGCCCTGGGTCAATGCAGCACGCAACGCAACCTCAGCGCCGAAGGGCGCGCGCAGGCCCAGCGCATCGGGACACTGCTGAAGCAGCAAGGCCTGGCGCCCCAGCGGGTGCGCTCCAGCGCCTGGTGCCGCTGCCAGGACACCGCCATGCTGGCCTTCGGCCAGATGGAACCGTGGGAGGCGTTGAATTCGTTCTTCGATGGCGGGGACACCCAAGGCGCGCAGACCGCAGCGCTGCGGAAAGCGCTGGCGGCAGTGCCCGCCGGGCAGGTCGAGGCGTGGGTGACGCACCAGGTCAACATCACGGCATTGACAGGGGTTTACCCGGCGTCGGGCGAGGTGCTGGTGTTGCGGCGGGGGGATGGGGTGGATGGAGCGCCGATGGTGCTGCGGCGGATCAAGGGCTAGCGGCCCAACCATCCCCGCGATCCGGACTCGGGCCGCCCTGGTCCCCCGCAGGGAATCACGGCCGCACCATCTTGCAGCTCTGCGGCTGCTCCGCCTTCTCCGCGGCGATCTGGCGCACCACGCGAAACCCATAGCCCGAACCCTCCACGTCGAACGGCACGCCGGGCGCGCCCTGCCGGTCCATCACGCCCACGGCCAGGGGCTGCTGGAACTGGTGGTCGGCCGCGCGCATGGTGCCGGCCTGGCCGTTCAGCTGCACCTTCGCGGTTTCCATGGCGCGGGCGACGGCGGTGGCGTCGGTGCTGCCGGCGCGCTCGATGGACTGGGCGAGGGTCTCCACCATGAGCTGCATGCGCATGTGCACGTAGTCGTCGGCGGGCTGCGGGAAGCGCTGGCGGAAGGAGCGGTAGAAGGCCTCGCTCTGCGCGCCCGGCACGTTGGGCAGCCAGTCGGCCACGGCCACGACCTTGCCCACGCCGGCATCGCCGAGCGCGGCGGGCGCGCCCAGGGCGTTGCCGTAGAAGGTGTAGAACATGCCGTCGTAGCCGACCTCGCGCGCGGCCTTGACGAGCAGGGTGAGGTCGTTGCCCCAGTTGCCGGTGACGACGGCCTGGGCGCCGCTGGCCTTGATCTTGACGGCGTAGGGGGCGAAGTCCTTCACGCGGCCGACGGGGTGCAGCTCGTCGCCCACCACGGCGACGTCGGGGCGCTGGACGGCCAGCTGCTTCCTGGCCTCGCGCAGTACGGCCTGGCCGAAGCTGTAGTCCTGCCCGATGAGGTACACGCTCTTCAGGGCCTTGTCCTCGCGGATCACGTCCATGAGCGCGGCCATGCGCATGTCGGCGTGGGCGTCGAAGCGAAAGTGCCAGAAGCTGCACTTTTCGTTGGTGAGGATGGGATCGACGGCCGAGTAGTTGAGGAACAGCACGCGCTTGCCCGGCTCGCGCTCGTTGTGCTTGTTGATGGCCTCGATCAGCACGGCGGCAGTGGCCGACGAGTTGCCCTGCAGGATGACGCGCGCGCCGTCGTCGATGGCCGCGCGCAGGGCGGACAGGGCCTCTTCGTTCTGGCCCTTGCTGTCGTAGCGCTCGATCGCCAGTGGCCGCGCACCGCCGGCCGCGGTGGGCAGGCGCACGCCGCCGCGCGCGTTCACGCGCTCGGTGGCCCACAGCACGTTGCGGAACACCGCCTCGCCGGTGTTGGCGAAGGGGCCGGACATGCTTTCGATGAGTGCCACCTGGATGGGCGCGCCGGTGGCTGCGGC
>NZ_BAAJYS010000386.1:0-3070 GCF_057543315.1 Acidovorax sp. KPB24-07 | reverse complement strand
GTGGCGGCGGGCGTGCTGGCGGCGCTGGACGTGCGCAGCACCAGCTCGCCCGGCTTTCTTTCGGTGGCCTGGCCCAGCACGGCGCGCGGCGTGGTTGGGCCGCAGCGCGAGCGCAGGGCGTCGATGGCCGCTTGCCGCGCCGCAGCGTCGTCGATGCGGGCGGCGTGCCGGGTCAGCATCTGCTGCGCCAGGTCCAGCAGCTTGGTGTTGAGCGTGGTGCCGGCCGCTTCGAGCAACTGCGCCACCGCGCCGCCGGGATCGCCCGACAGGCTGAGCGCCACCGCGTTCTCGGCGGCCTTGTTGATCTGGGGCAGGCAGCCGCGCACGATGTCCGAGTAGTCGGGGTGGACCAGGCAGGCATTGGCCATCAGCTCGCACAGGCCGCGCGTGTTGGCGTAGCGCATGCCGATGGCGGTGACCCACGCCGGTCCTTCCTGCAGGTCGATCGAGGTGGCCGCCAGCACGGCCAGCAGGCTGCTCAGGTTGCAGGCGGCTTCGTAGTCGAAGTCGCCGATGCCGATCTCGCGCGCCATGGAGCGCACCCCCGCCACGGCCTGGGCGAACTGGCGCTGCTGGATCTGCTGCAGCGCCGCCACGATTTCGCTGAAGCGCTGCACGCGGCGGCTGTCGCCATGGCGCTCCAGGATGCGCACGAAGTCGGCCATGCAGCGTTCCAGGCCCTTGCGGTCGTTGCCCGCGAAGTGCGCGAAGGCCAGCAGCACCAGCGACTGGTAGTCGAACAGCTTGGAGTCGATGCCCAGCACCGCGGCGCGCGACAGGGCCTTGGCCGCCGTCTCGCGGTCGCCCATGTAGTGGGCCATCATGCCGAGCTTTTGCAGCCGCACCACCGAGTCCGGCGTGAGGCCGCTGGCCGTGCGGTAGGTGGCCATGGCGTCCTCGAAATGGCCCATCTCGACCTGCGCGCGCCCCAGCACGTCATACGCGTCGGCGAACGAGGCGTCCTCCCCGATCAGGCCCTGCAAGGTGGTGATGGCCCGCGGCGCCTGGCCGGACTCGATCTGCGCCCGCGCCACCCCCAGTTTGGCCCAGGGCAGGGCGCGCGCCTCGATCACCGCCTCGAACAGGGTGCGGGCCTCGTCGTGCCGCGCCAGGCGCAGCAGCAGTTCGGTGCCGATGCGCGCGGCATACAGCCAGTAGGGCTTGCGCGCCTCGAAGCGCTCCACGCACAGCTGCGCGGCGGCCTCGAAGTCTTCCCGCCCGATGGCATCGAAGATCGGGCGCAGGTGGGTCTTGCGCAGGCGCGCCAGGCCCAGCCGCTCGAACAGCGCGCTGGGCGTGAAGGGCTTGAGCAGGTAGCCGTCCAGCGCGGATTCGGCCGCCTCGGCCACCGCGGCGTAGGAGGCCTCGGCGGTGACCATGAAGAACACGGTGGAAAACGGCAGCATCTGGGCGCGCCGCAGATCGTCCAGCAGCGTCTGGCCGGACTGCCCGGATTCGGCGAAATACTGCTCGCACAGCACGTAGTCGAACACGGTGTGCTCCAGCCGGCTGCGTGCGTCCTGCACCCTGCTGCACTGCACCACGCGGTGGATGCCGTATTCGCGCAACTGCGCCACCAGGATGCTGCGCGAGGTCGCGTTGCTGTCGATCACCAGCGCCTGGGATTCCGTGGAGTCTGGTTCTTTGGCGGTGGCCATGGCGGTGCGGCGCGCGTCCCGTTGAGCAAAGAGCACAGTGTAGGCCGCGCGGCGCGGGCCCGAGGGTGCAAAAAAGCCCCTTCCCGCAGGCTGACACCGGAACGACGCGCGCCTGCGACACAATCGCGCCATGGACCCCTCCGACATCCTGCGCGTTGCCACCTACAACATCCACAAGGGAGTACAGGGCCTGGGCCCAGCCCGCCGCCTGGAGATCCACAACCTGGGCCATGCCGTCGAGCAGCTCGACGCCGACATCGTCTGCCTGCAGGAGGTGCGCAAGATGCACCGCCGCGAGCAGCAGTACTTCCAGCGCTGGCCCGACATGCCCCAGGCCGAGTTCCTGGCGCCCGAGGGCTACGAGGCGGTGTACCGCACCAACGCCGTCACCCGCCATGGCGAGCACGGCAATGCGCTGCTGTCGCGTTGGCCGGTGATCGGGCACCGGCACGAGGACATCTCCGACCACCGCTTCGAGCAGCGCGGCCTGCTGCATGTCGAGGTCGAGATCCACGGCCGCCGCGTGCATGCCATCGTGGTGCACCTGGGCCTGATCCCCGGCAGCCGCGTGCGCCAGGTGGCGCAGTTGCAGCGTTTCATCGCCCGCGAGGTGCCGCCGGACGAGCCGCTGGTGGTGGCCGGCGATTTCAACGACTGGGGCCTGCAGGTCAAGCGCGCGCTGGCGGCCTGCGGGCTGTACGAGTACGAGGAGGCGCCCCGCACCTTCACCTACCCGGCACGCCTGCCCATGGTGCAGCTCGACCACGTGTACGTGCGCGGGCTCACGCCGCTCGGCCTGCACGTGCCGCGCGGGCGCATCTGGTGGCGCATGTCGGACCACCTGCCGCTCATCGCCGAGTTCCGCCTGTGAGCCGCGGGGGGCTTTGAGCCATGTCGCATGCCGCCGTGCTCGGCGCGGACCACCGCGTCCGCTTGCTGCAGGGGTCCGAGGAGCTGTTCGCGGCCCTCGTGGCCGACATGGACACCGCCACGTCCGACATCCAGTTCGAGACCTACATCTTCGACTGCACCGGCACCGGCGCCGCCATTGCCGAGGCGCTGGTGCGCGCGGCCGAGCGCGGCGTGCGCGTGCACCTGGTGGTGGACGGGGTGGGCACCGGCTCGCTGCCCGGCCCGTGGCCCGAGCGCTTCCAGGCCGCGGGCGTGCAGATGCAGGTGTATTCGCCGGTCGGCACGCTGGGCCTGCTGCTGCCGCACCGCTGGCGCCGGCTGCACCGCAAGCTGTGCGTGGTGGACGGCTGCGTGCTGTTTTGCGGCGGCATCAACGTGCTGGACGACCTGCACGACCCCAATCACGGTGTGCTGGAAGCCCCGCGCTTCGATTTCGCGGTGCGTGCCGAGGGCCGGCTGGTGGAGCAGGCCGACGAGGCCATGCAGCACGTGTGGTGGCG
>NZ_BAAJYS010000385.1:0-3077 GCF_057543315.1 Acidovorax sp. KPB24-07 | reverse complement strand
ACCGTCACGCTCTCGCCGGCCGAGGCCTTGATCTCCTGGCCCATGGTGCCCTTGCCGCTCAGGGCGTACACGTTGAAGTCCAGCGCGTTGATGAGGTCGCCGAAAACGCCGAAGCTGCGGCCCGCGCGCAGGCTGTCGACCAGGCCGCCGATGCCCCCCTCCGCCTTGCTGGCCTGCCAGACGTGGTTCTTGGCGTATTCGCCCGGGTAGTAGCCGCTGCTGTTGTTGTTCGAATCGATCTCGAAGTGCGAGTCGGAGTCGGCGATGTTCCAGATGCGGCGGCCCTCGCCCAGCAGCGCGTCCCACACGCCGCCCAGTTTCGCCACGATGGCGTCGGTGCCGCCGTAGGTGCGGTTGGGTTGGTTGGCGTCGATGTAGGCCGAGGTGTAGCCGCCGCGGTCGGGTTCGAGCTGGTTGCCCACCATGCCCTCGATGGCGAACACGATCTTCGGCGCCAGGTCGTTCATCTGGCGCAGGTCGGCGATCGAATACTTGCCCGGGTTGCGCGAGGGGTGGTTGATCAGGGCGTAGCTGGTGTCGGGGTACTTGGCCTTCAGCCAGGCGATGGCCTTGAGCGCGTCGTCGGCCGTCTGGTTGAAGCGCTGCGGGTACTGGGCCTTCCAGCGGGCCACGTCCGCCGCGTCGAAGAGCGATTCGGCGCCCGTGGTGAACAGGTATTGGAACTCCTTGGCCCCGCTGGCGGAGGTCTTCAGGCTGCCGCTGGACCCCTCGAAGAGGCCCACGCCGATGTGGTCGTGCGTGGGCATGTCCCACTCGAACCCCGAGAAGATCAGCTTGCCGGCGTAGTTGCCGGAGGCCTGCAGCGCCTGGATGCGCGGGATCTCATAGGCCTCCATGCCATAGGCGAAGGCCCTGGGCGCGGGCAGCAGGTTGGCCGCGTGGTCGTACTTGGACGAGCGCAGGTGGTTGGTCACCGCCATCCAGTCCAGGCGGTAGGTGGTGAAGGCCTTGCCGAGCAGGAAGTCGAGCGTCTGCGTCGTGCGCGAATCGTCCGATTGCACCGTGTGGGTGTGCAGGTCGCCGGTGGTCCAGCGGCCCTGTTCGGCAGCGGGCGTGCCGTCGCCGGAGCCGCCGCAGCCCGCCAGCAGGAGCGCGGGAAGGGCCAGGGCGATGGCCAGGGGCATCCGCGCACGGCGGAAGGTGTTGGGGGCGAAAGCAGAGGAGCGGGGCATGGGTTGTCTGGATTTTTTGACGCAGGGGCCACCGGCCGGCGGATGCCGGTGGCAGCCCCGCGTTTGTAGAAATCCCGGATGAACCCGTGATGACATCGCATGCGCAGGCGGCCTGGCACCTGCATCCGTGCCCCGGAATGAGGCCTTGGCGCAACAGTCGCCTCGGCCCGGCCCGGCGGCCCCGGCCTCAGTGCGCGCCGGCCGCGGCGTCCGCGCTGCCGGCGCTGGGGCGCACCGGGTGGGCCAGCCAGACCAGCGGAATCAGCAGCAGGAACAGCACGGCCGACGCATAGAAGATGTCGTTGGCAGCCAGCATGAAGGCCTGCTGGTTCACCATGCGCTCCACCTGCGCCAGCGCCTGTTCGGGCGTGAGGCCGCCCGCCTGCAGCCCCTGCAGCGTCTGCGTCACGGCGATGCCGCCCTGCTGCAGCCCTTCGGTGAGCTGGGCATGGTGCAGCGTGGCGCGCCGCTCCCACAGCGTGGTCGAGACCGAGGTGCCGATGGCCCCCGCCGTGATGCGCATGAAGTTCGACAGCCCCGAGGCCGACGGAATGCGCGCGGGCGCGATCTCCGACAGCGTGATCGTCACCAGCGGGATGAAGAAGAACGCCATGGCGATGCCCTGGATGATCGTGGGCACCATGATCGTGGTCAGGTCGGCCTGGGTGTTGAACCGCGAGCGCATCCACAGCACCAGCGCGAACACCAGGAACGCGAAGGTGGCGAAGCGCCGCGGGTCCACCTTGGCGATGTTCTTGCCCACCACGGGCGACAGCACCAGGGCCAGCAGTCCCACTGGCGCCAGCACCTCGCCGGCCTGCGTGGCGGTGTAGCCCATGTACTGCTGCAGCCACAGCGGCAGCAGCACCACGTTGCCGAAGAACAGACCGTAGCCCACCGACGTGGCCAGCGCGCCGGCCCAGAAGTTGCGGATGCGGAACAGCGTGAGGTCCACCACCGGGTGCGGCTCGCCGCGCTCCCAGATCATGAAGGCGGCGAAGCCCACCACGGCCACCACGCCGCAGGCCACGACCCAGGGCGAGGCGAACCAGTCGTGCTCCTTGCCGATGTCCAGCATCACCTGCATGGCCGCGACCCAGATCACCAGCAGCGCCAGGCCGATGGAGTCGATGGGCAGCGCCCGCCGCTCGGATTCGCGCTTGTGGAAGATGCTCCAGGTGACCAGCACGGCCATGATGCCCACCGGCACGTTGATGTAGAAGATCCACGGCCAGCTCATGTTGTCGGTGATCCAGCCGCCCAGGAGCGGCCCCATCACCGGCGCGACGAGCGTGGTCATCGACCACATCGCCATCGCCAGCCCGGCCAGCGCCTTGGGGTAGCTGGACAGCAGCAGCGACTGCGACAGCGGAATCATCGGCCCGGCCACGAAGCCCTGCAGCGCGCGGAAGGCGATCAGCGTGGCCATGTTGGGTGCGATGCCGCACAGCAGCGAGGCGATCACGAACAGCGTCACGCTGGCCACGAACAGGCGCACCTGCCCGAAGCGTTGCGACAGCCAACCCGTCAACGGCACCGCGATGGCATTGGCCACCGCGAAGCTGGTGATGACCCAGGTGCCTTGCGTGGGGCTCACGCCCAGGTCGCCCGCGATGGCGGGCAGGGACACGTTGGCGATGGACGTGTCCAGCACGTTCATGAACGTCGCGGCCGAGAGGGCCAGCGTGCCCCACATGCGCGCGCTGCCTTCGAGGGGCGGCGGCGCCTGGGGCGCAGGGGTGTTGGGGGAAGACATGGGTCAGCGTGTTGTGGGAGTGGTTCTACGGCTGGCCCGCTGCGGCGGTGCGCAGCGGGTCTGTCTTGGGGGGGCGAGGCGCCGCCGGGGCGGCCCGCAGGGTCAGTGCGACGCGGTCGTGGCCGGCG
>NZ_BAAJYS010000384.1:0-3086 GCF_057543315.1 Acidovorax sp. KPB24-07 | reverse complement strand
CGCCGTGCCGGGGCGCGGCGCATGAAGCAGCTCGCGCTCGACATCGGCCTGGCCACCGGGCCCACGCTGTCCCGGTTCTTCGCCGGCACCAACGAGGCGGCCCTGCAGCACCTGCGGCTGGCCGTGGGCGACGGCGCCGTCGAGGTGCTGCGCTCGCCGGTGCCCACCTACCTCTGGGGCGAGTCGGGCAGCGGCAAGACCCACCTGCTGGAGGCCGTGCGCGAGGCCCTGCGCGAGCAGGGCGCCTCGGTCGGTTGGCTCGATGCCTCGGTGGCCGAGCCGACGGCGTTCGACGACCGCTGGTCCGCCGTGCTGCTGGACGAGGTGCACCTGTACAACACGGCCCAGCAGGCCGCCGCCTTCAACTGGTTCGTCAATGCCATCAGCCCCGCCGTGGGCGAACCCCGCTGGGTCCTGGCCGCCGGCCAGACGCCGCCGGCCGACCTGCCGCTGCGCGACGACCTGCGCAGCCGCCTGGGCTGGGGCCACATCTTCCAGCTGCACGTGCTGGGCGAGGCCGAGCGCCGCGCCGTGCTGCGCCAGGAGGCCGACGCGCGCGGCATCTTCCTGGGCGACGATGTGATGGACTACATGCTCAAGCGCTTCTCGCGCGATCTGGGCAGCCTGATGCAGCTGCTGGACCAGTTGGACAGCTTCGCCCTGCGCACCCAGCGCGCCATCACCATTCCCCTGCTGCGGGCCATGCTGGAGTCCGAATAGCGGCGCACGCCGCCGGCTTTCCTCCCCTTCGCCCGCCCCTTTTTCCATACACCACACCGCATGAACCCTGAACCCCCGGCGCAACGCCCTCGGCTGGCCCTGTTCGACCTCGACCATACGCTGCTGCCGCTCGACTCCGACTACGAGTGGGGCGAGTTCACCATCCGCATCGGCTGGAACGACCCGGTCGAGTTCGGCCGCCGCAACGACGAGTTCTACGCCCATTACCAGGCCGGCACGCTGAACGTGCACGACTACGTGCGCTTTGCCATCGAGGCCGTGCGCCAGCGCGGGCCCGAGGCCGCCGCGGCGGCGCATGCGCAGTTCATGCGCGAAGTGATCGGGCCCGCCATCCATCCGCAGGCGCTGGAGTTGGTGCGCCAGCACCAGGCGGCGGGTGACCAGGTGGTCATCATCACGGCCACCAACGAGTTCGTGACCGGCCCCATCGCCCAGGCGCTGGGTGTGGACGAGCTGCTCTCCATGGGCCTTGCGCGCGACGCGCAGGGCTGGTACACCGGCGCCATCGAGGGCACGCCGACCATGCGCGAAGGCAAGGTGCGGCGCATGGAAGAATGGCTGGCGGCGCGCGGCCTGGCCTGGAGCGGCGTGGAGAGCACGTTCTACAGCGACTCCATGAACGACGTGCCGCTGCTCGAAACCGTCGATCACCCGGTGGCCACCAACCCCGACCCCCGCCTGCGGGCGCTCGCGCAGCAGCGTGGCTGGCGCATATTGGATCTCTTTCCCACCCAACCATGATCAAGAAGTTCATCGACAAACTGCTGGGCAAGGGCGCCCCCGGCGCCGGCCGCGGAAAGAACCGCTTCGGCAAGCGCGAGGAAGTGCCCGCCTCGGTGCACGGCATCAACCCCGAACTGGTGGACCGCCGCGCGGCCGACGTGGTGCGCACGCTCAAGGCGGCGGGCTATGAGGCCTACATCGTGGGCGGCGCCGTGCGCGACCTGCTGCTGGGCCTGCGGCCCAAGGACTTCGACGTAGCCACCAACGCCACGCCCGAGCAGGTCAAGGGCCTGTTCCGCCGCGCCTTCATCATCGGCAAGCGCTTTCGCATCGTGCATGTGGTGCACGGCCGCGGCCGTGAGCACGAGGTCATCGAGGTCTCCACCTTCCGCGCCTACCTGGACAACACCGCCATCGAGCAGCAGGTGAGCGGCAACGAAAAGACCAGCAAGCAGCAGCTGGTGGGCATGCAGCACGCCGTGGACGCCAGCGGCCGCGTGCTGCGCGACAACGTCTGGGGCCCGCAGGACGAAGACGCCACGCGGCGCGACTTCACCGTCAACGCGATGTACTACGACCCCGAAACGCAGGTCGTGGTGGACTACCACAAGGGCATCCAGGACGCGAAGAAAAAGCTGCTGCGCATGATCGGCGACCCGGCCACGCGCTACCGCGAAGACCCGGTGCGCATCATCCGGGCCGTGCGTTTCGCGGCCAAGCTCGCGGGCCTGGGTTTCACCATCGAGCCCAAGACGGCCGGCCCGCTGATCGAGTCGCAGGCGCTGCTGGCCGACGTGCCGCAAAGCCGCATGTTCGACGAAATGCTCAAGCTGCTGCAGACGGGCCACGCGCTGGCCACGATCGCGCAGCTCAAGAAGCTGGGCATGGCGACCGGCATCTATCCGCTGCTGGACGTGGTGGTCGAGCGCGCTGATTCCTCCTTCGTGAGCGCCGCCCTGGCCGACACCGACCGCCGCGTGGGCGAGGGCAAGCCCGTGGCGCCGAGCTTCCTGCTGGCCTGCGTGCTGTGGCAGGACGTGAAGACCGGCTGGGACCGGCGCATCGCGCAGCGCGAGCAGCCGTTTCCCGCGCTGCAGGACGCCATCGACGACGTGTTCGAGCGGCGCATCGGCGACGTGTCGGGCCGCGGCAAGCTGGCCGCCGACATGCGCGAGATCTGGGTCATGCAGCCGCGCTTCGACAAGCGCGTGGGCTCCACGCCCTACAGCATGGTGGCCCAGGCGCGCTTTCGTGCCGGCTTCGACTTCATGCGCCTGCGCGCCGATGTGGGCGAGGTCGAGGAGGCGCTGGCCGAATGGTGGCAGGAGTTCCAGCACGCCGACGACATGCGCCGCGACGACATGATCGACCAGGCCCGCGAAGAGCAGAAGTCCCGCCAGCGCAAGGCCCAGCCCGTCGTGCGCCGCGTGCCCCGGCCTGCGGCGGATGCGGACGGCGCTGCAGCCTCCCCTGGCGAGGCCCGCCCGGCCCGCCTGCCCCCTCCCGGGGCCGATCAGGAAGGGCAGGACGGCCAGGACCATGAACACGATGGTGGCGAAGACCCGGCCGGCGACGGCCAGGCCGCCCCCAAGAAGCGCCGCCGGCGCCGCCGCAAGCCTTCG
>NZ_BAAJYS010000383.1:0-3092 GCF_057543315.1 Acidovorax sp. KPB24-07 | reverse complement strand
CCGGCCTGCGCGTGCTGCTGGCCGATGGCGGCGGCGAGCGGGCCTTTCGCATCGGCGAGGGCCTGCCGCCACCCGTGCGCAGCCTGCTGGGGGAGCTTGGCGTGCTTGATCGCGTGCTGGCGGACGGCCACCGCCCCAGCTACGGCACCCTCGCCTATTGGGGCGGACTGGCCGGCCACGCCAACGACACCCTGCGCCAGCTGCATGGCAATGGCTTGCAGCTGGACCGCGTGCGCTTCGACGCCACGCTGCGGGCCGCCGCCAGCGAGGCGGGCTGCACGGTCGCGCTTTCCACCCACCTGCAGTGCGACGATGCGCAGGGCGCCGATCCCGCCAGCAGGACCGGCACCGCCTCGGCAGACCCGCAGGAGGCATCCGGCCCGCTGCACCGGCTGCAGCTGCGCCGCGCGGGCGAATCCCTGTCGCACGCGACGGCGCACTGGCTGATCGACGCCAGCGGCCGCATGGCCACCCAGGCCTGCCGGCTGGGCGCGCACCGCCGCCACTACGACCGGCTGCTGGCCTTCTACCAGCGCCTGCGCACCGACAGCCATACCGATCTGGACGGCCGCACCTGGGTCGAGGCGGTCGAAGACGGATGGTGGTACAGCGTGCTGCTGCCCAGCGGCGAGCGCGTGGTGGCCTTCCTGGGCGATGCCGACCTGCTGGACCGCCGCACCCTGCTGGACGACGATGGCCTGTGGCAGCACCTGCAGCACACCACCCACCTGGGCGCGCTTTGCGCCGAGCACGGCTATCGCCCCCACGGCGCGGTGCAGGGCGCCGATGCCTGCAGCGCCGAACTCGACCGCGCGGCCGGCGAGCGCTGGCTGGCGGTGGGCGACGCCGCCCTCGCCTTCGACCCGCTGTCGTCCAAGGGCATCGGCAACGCGCTCTACACCGGCATGCGCGCGGCACAGGCGGTGCTGGCGCACGGGGCGGGCGACCTGCAGGCGCCGCAGCGCTATGCCGACCACCTGCGGGACATCCACCGGGTGTACCGCAAGCAGCTGCAGGGCTTCTACGCGATGGAAACGCGCTGGCCCGGTTCCGCCTTCTGGGCGCGCCGGCAGGCGGGCCACCCTGTCGCGCAGGGGGCAGTGCTGGGCACGCCGGGCGGCAAAGCGGTGGCTACACTGCCTTGGCCGCCCGCGCAGCCGACGGCCACCGGCCGCGAGAACCCATCCAACGGAATCCCGCCACCGCCCTGGTGAAAATTGCGCAGGCAGCTATCGGAAACATAGCGCCATCGGAGGCTTCATGCGCGTGCAAGGCAAATCCATCATCGTCACCGGCGCCGGCAACGGCATCGGCGAAGGCATCGCCAAGCGGCTCGCGGCCGAGGGCGGCCGGGTCATCGTCAACGACATCCAGGCCACCGGGGGCCAGCGCGTGGCGGCCGAGATCCGCGCCGCGGGCGGCACGGCGGACTTCTTCGCCGCCGACGTCACCCGCTCTGCGGACATGAAAGCCCTGGTGGACGAGGCCGTGCGCCTTCATGGCCGGCTCGACGTGGTCGTGAACAACGCCGGCTGGACGCACCGCAACCGCCCCATGCTGGAGGTGAGCGAGGAAGAGTTCGACAAGGTGTATGCCATCAACGTCAAAAGCCTCTACCTCTCGGCCATCCACGCCGTGCCGGCCATGCGCGCCAACCCGGGCACGGCGGGCGGCAGCTTCATCAACATCGCCTCCACCGCCGGCCTGCGGCCCCGCCCGGGCCTCACCTGGTACAACGGGTCGAAGGGCGCGGTCATCACCACCAGCAAGTCGATGGCGGCCGAGCTGGGCCCCGACAACATCCGAGTGAACTGCATCAACCCCGTGTTCAACCCCGACACGGGCCTGGCCGCCGAGTTCGCCGGCGGGCCGGTGGACGACGCGCGCCGCGCCCAATTTCTCGCCTCGATTCCGCTGGGGCGTTTTTCCACCGCGCTCGACGTGGCCAACGCGGCGCTGTACCTGGCCAGCGACGAAGCGGCCTTCGTGAGCGGCGTGTGCATCGAAGTGGATGGCGCCCGCTGCGTCTGATCGCTGCCGGCCGACAGCGGCGCGGCCCATTGCGCCGATAACCCTACCGCACCCCATGCGGCAAAATCCGCCCATGGCTGAACGTGTCATCCCCCTGGTGGACCAGCGCATCGCTGCGCTGCGCCCCGCCGTGCCGCAGGGCCTGTCCGGGATTCCATCGGGATGGCTGACCGACACGCTCGGTCGCCCGCTGCGGGACCTGCGCATCAGCGTGACCGACCGCTGCAACTTCCGCTGCGCGTACTGCATGCCCAAGGAGGTGTTCGACAAGGACTACCCCTATCTGCCGCACAGCGCGCTGCTCAGCTTCGAGGAAATCACCCGCCTGGCCCGCAGCTTCGTCGACCACGGCGTGCGCAAGATCCGGCTCACGGGCGGCGAGCCGCTGCTGCGCAAGCACCTCGAAAACCTCGTCGGCATGCTGGCGCAGCTGCGTATGCCGGACGGCACGGCGACCGACCTCACGCTGACCACCAACGGCTCGCTGCTCGCGCGCAAGGCCCAGGCGCTCAAGGACGCCGGGCTGAACCGCCTCACTGTGAGCCTGGACAGTCTGCAGGACGCGGTGTTCCGGCACATGAACGATGTGGACTTTCCGGTGGCCGAGGTGCTGGCCGGCATCGACGCGGCACAGGCCGCGGGGTTCGCGCGCATCAAGGTCAACATGGTGGTCAAGCGCGGCACCAACGACCACGAGATCGTGCCCATGGCGCGGCACTTTCGCGGCACGGGCGTGACGCTGCGCTTCATCGAATACATGGACGTGGGCGCCACCAACGGCTGGCGAATGGACGAGGTGCTGCCATCCGCCGACGTGATCGCGCGGCTGCAGGCCCACCTGCCCCTGGTGCCCCTGCCCGAACAGGCCCCCGGGGAAACCGCGCGCCGCTGGGGCTACGCCGATGCCACCGGGCGCCACGACCCGGCGCTGGGCGAGGTGGGCGTGATCGGCAGCGTCACGCAAGCGTTTTGCGGCGACTGCAACCGCGCCCGCCTGTCGATGGAAGGCAGTCTCTACCTGTGCCTGTTCGCCACCCAGGGCTGGGACCTGCGCAGCCTGC
>NZ_BAAJYS010000382.1:0-3093 GCF_057543315.1 Acidovorax sp. KPB24-07 | reverse complement strand
CGAGCCAGTGGCGCCGCTGGACATCGGGGCGCTGCTGCAGAGCCTGGTGGACGACGCGCAGGACTGCGGCCACGCCGTCACGCTGCAGGCAGCGCACGGCCGCTGCCTGCGCGGGTGGGCGCGCTGCGCGCTGCATCGGCAACCTGGTGGGCAACGCCGTGCGCTACGGCGGCGGCGCCGAGATCACGCTGAGCGACGATGGCGCCGCGGTGCGCATCGCCGTGCGCGACCATGGGCCCGGCCTGCCCGAGCAGGAGCTGGACCGGGTGATGCAGCCCTTCTACCGCGTGGAGGGCTCGCGCAACCGGCACAGCGGCGGCGTGGGCCTGGGGCTGTCGATCGCGCACGACATCGCGCAACGCCATGGCGGCAGCCTGCAGCTGGGCAATGCGCCAGGCGGCGGTCTGGTTGCCACCGTCACGCTGCCGCGCGGGGACAGGGACGGGGACGGCCAGGCAATGCGTTTGCTATAAAAACAATAGCTGCGGAGGCAATCAACCTTCTGGCGCTGGCACGTCGGCGCATCGAATTGCTCTGGCGGGGGCCGGGAGGGGATGGTTCGCGTCGCCCCCGCTCCGGCTAAGACCGTTGGAAGAAATGGCGCAGCCGCTGCGCGATTCCCCCGGAGGGGGCATGCGCCGGCGCGGTGGTGGCCGCCGCCGCGGTCGGCAAGCGGGCTTGCGCCTTGGCCTGGGCCTTGGCCTGTGCCTTGGCCCGCGCCTTGTCCTCGGCATCGAACAGATCCTGCAGGGTGACCCTCGTCGCTTGTGCCTCCAGCTCGGGCTCTTCGGCGATGGTGAACAGGGTCCGGCCTTGCAGTCGGGCCATCGCGGCTTGCACCTCGGTGCTCTCGTCGGCCTGGATCTCCTCGGCGTGTGCCGAATCCGGTACGGGCTGCGCTGCGGGCGGCGGCTCCTGCCGGATCTCCGGGTGCGCCCCGGAGGGGGCTTGCGCCGCCGGCGGTTCCGCTGCGGGGCGGGGGAGCGGGGCGGTAAAGGCCGGTCCCGCGCTCGCGTTCATGTAGCGGATGGCGGAGGCCACGTCGGACGCCCGCTGGCTGGCAGTGCCGTCCAGGGGCTGGCGCGGCCGGGGCGCCGTTTGTGGCTTGGAATGGCGCCCCACCAGGCCGGACAGCAGGCCGCCACCGCCGTGGCTGCTGCTGGCTTTGGGCGCCGTACCCACTGTTTTCCCGGGCGAGGTCGACGGGGCCGCGTTCGGGGTGGGACGGGAGTGCGGCAGCAGTTTGGAAAATTTCACGGACCAGACCTTCGTTTCAACTGGCACAGACCAGAGGATGAAACAGGATGGTGTTCCTGGTGCAGTGGAATTCGCTTTGCCGCACGAACGCGCCGTGGCCCATACGAAGCTGGCGTATTGCAACGGATTAGAATTAATTTGCTATAAAAATAATAGCTACAAAGGTAATCGGATCTAGGGCATTCGGCACTTCTATGGCTTGGCCGCGGGCACGGCTTCCGGCGATGCCTGCACCCGCTCGAAGCGCGGCTGCGCCCGTCCGTCGATCACCACGGTTTCCTCGAACATCGCGGCGGGCCGCACCCACAGCCCCCGCTCGCCGTAGAGCGCGCGGTACAGCGTCATGGGCTCCAGCGTCTCGCTGTGGCGCGCGGTGTCGATCACCTCGTACAGCAGGCCCTTGTAGTGGCGATAGAGGCCGGGCGGGGTGGGGCGCAGGGCGGGAAGGTCGTCGGTCATGGATACGATAGGGGATTGGCAAACGGGGATGGCGGGACATGGACCAGGCGGATTTCGTTCACATGGTGCGCATGAGCGAGCACGCGAGCGCTGAAGACTCCAGCGCGTACCGGCGCAGTGTCGCCGCTTTCGCGGCCCTGGGGTACGCCTGGGTGGTGGGTTGCCTGCTGCTGTCGGCGGGGCTGCTGGCCTGGGTGTTGCCCCAGTTGTGGCATGGCCGCTTTCGCGTGGCCTACGTGTGGGTGGTGCTCGGGGCGGGCGGCCTGCTGTGGACCTGCCTGCGCGCGCTCTGGGTGCGCATCGATGCGCCCGATGGCCTGCCCATCACGGCGGCCGATGCGCCCGGCCTGTTCGAGGCGCTGGAGCGCATCCGCACCAAGGTCAAGGGCCCGGCGCTGCACGGCGTGTACCTGGACGGCGACTTCAACGCCAGCATCCGGCAGACGCCGCGCTGGGGCCTGTTCGGCGGCGCGGTCAACCACCTCACCATCGGCCTGCCGCTCGTCATGGCGCTGGACAAGCCGCGCCTGATGGCCGTGCTGGCGCACGAATATGGCCACCTGCGCGGTGGCCACGGCCAATTCACCGCCTGGATCTACCGCACGCGGCTGGGCTGGCTGCGCCTGCACGAGGGCCTGCGCGATGGCAGCGGGCCGGTGGCGGCGGCCACGCAGGCCTTCCTGCGTTGGTACTTCCCGCGCTTCGCCGCGCGGACGTTCGCCCTGGCGCGCCAGGACGAATACGAGGCGGACCGCATCGCCGGCCGGTTGCTGGGCCCCGACGTGGCGGCTGCTGCGCTGGCCGAGATCGAGATCAAGGCCGCCTGGCTGGCGGACGAGTTCTGGCCCGGGCACTGGCGCACGGCCGTGGCTCACCCGCTGCCGGTGGGTCCCTACGGCGCCCTGCGACGCCTGCTGGCGATGCCGGTCGATGCCGGCTTCGCCCAGGAGGCGCTGCGCCAGGCCGTGCGGCGCATCAGCGGCGTGGACGACACCCACCCGGTGCTGCGCGACCGGGTCGAGGCGCTCACCGGTGCGCGGCCTGCCCTGCCCGAGGGATCGCGCCGCGGCGCCCTGTCGCTGCTGGGCCGCGATCCGCAGCGCTGGATCGACCATTTCGACCGCCTGTGGTGCCAGGAAAACGCCACCGGCTGGAAGGAACACCACGCCTGGCTGACCCGGGTGCGCGAACGGGCCGAGGCGCTGAAAGCCAGCGCGGCCCGCCACAACGCCGACGAAACCGTGGAATGGGCCACGCTGCTGCGCCAGCTGGACCCCGCCGCCGATGTGCGCCCCCTGTACGAGGCCGCCCTGCAGCGCAGCAGCGAGCACGCCGGCGCGCTGCAGGGGCTGGCCCGCTGCCTGCCGGCCCCCGACC
>NZ_BAAJYS010000381.1:0-3098 GCF_057543315.1 Acidovorax sp. KPB24-07 | reverse complement strand
CCAGCTGACCGAGCTGCGCATCATGAGCAAGCCCTGGGCCGAGAAGAACAACGCCACGGCGCCGAAGGACATCAAGACCAGCGACGAGCCCTACACCCACCGCAACACGCTGGGCACGGGCCCGTTCGTGCTCAAGTCCTGGGCGCCCGACCAGCGCCTGGTGCTGGCGGCCAATCCCCACTGGTGGGGCAAGGGCCAATTCGGCGGCAACGTGACCGACGTGGTCTACACGCCCATCAAGTCCGATGCCACGCGCACGGCGGCGCTGCTGTCGGGCGAGGTGGACTTCGTGCTCGACCCCAGCCTGCAGGACGTGCCGCGCATCCGCCAGCAGCCGCAGCTAAAGGTGCTGGACGGCGCCGAGAACCGCACCATCTTCCTGGGCCTGGACCAGTTCCGCGACGAGCTGCAGAACTCCAGCGTGAAGGGCAAGAACCCGCTCAAGGACGTGCGCGTGCGCAAGGCGCTCTACCAGGCCATCGACATCAACGCCATCCAGCGCGTGGTGCTGCGCGGCCTGGCCCAGCCCACCGGCGCGATCATCGCGCGGCAGGTGAACGGCTGGACCCCGAAGGCCGACGTGCGCTGGCCCTACGACCCCGCCGCCGCGCAGAAGCTGCTGGCCGAGGCCGGCTACCCGCAGGGCTTCGACGTGGACTTCGCCTGCAGCGCGGGCCGCTACATCAACGACGAGCAGCTGTGCCAGGCCATCACCGCCCAGTGGGCCAAGGTGGGCGTGAAAGCCAGGCTGCGCTCGCTGCCGTTCGCCACGTACTTCCCGATGATCCAGCGCAACGAGGCCAGCATCTACCTGCTGGGCTGGGGCGTGCCGACGTTCGATGCGTTCTATTCGCTGCAGTCGCTGATCCGCTCGCCCGGTGCCGGCGGCGACGGCAACTTCAACCTGGGCCGCTTCAGCGACCCGCAGCAGGACGCGCTGATCGAGCGCATCAAGAAGGAAACCGACGCCGCCACGCGCAACAGCCTGATCGAGCAGGCGCTGGTGCAGGACCACCAGCTCATCTCGCACATCCCGCTGTACACCAGGTGATCCCCTGGGCGGCCTCGCAGAAGGTGGAGATCATCCACCGCGCGGACAACCGCATCGACTGGCGCCTGCTGAAGGTCAACTGAGCCGCCAGGCCATATCGTTGCCGGTCATCGCGCCCGGCCTTCACGAACCGCCCCGCGGGCCGCCCGGCCCCGGGGCTTTTTCTGGAGGGGCGCCGCCTCGCGCGGCACCCGCCCCCCGCAGGACATCAATCCAACGACCGCTGCACCGCCGGCCGCGCCGCCACGCGCTGCGCGTGCGCATGCACCTTGGGGAACCGGGCGATGTCCACGCCATCGCTTTGCAGCCATCCACCGATGGTGAACAGGTAGCCGTCGCTCACCGAATAGGCGTCGCCCAGCACCCACGGCCCCTGCAGCTGCTGCTCGATCAGCGCGAAGCATTCGGTCATGTTGGCGCCGACCTTGCGCTGCATCGCGGCGATGGCCTCGGCCTCGTCGGCCCAGCGGCTGGCGCGGGGCCGGTGGGCATGGGCCACGTGCACGGTGGAGGCGAGGTAGCTGTTGAACTCCTGCATCCGCGCGAACCCGTGGGGATCGGTGGGCGCCAGCCGCGCGTCAGGGAACCGCTGGGCCACATAGGCCAGCAGCGCGGGCGTCTCGGTCAGCACGCCCTGCTCGGTGACCAGGGCCGGCACGCGGCCCTTGGGGTTGATGGCCAGGTACTCGGGCGTGCGCTGCTGCTGCGCCTTGAAGTCCATGCGCTCCAGCGCGTGATCGGCGCCGGCTTCGTTCAGCGCGATGCGAACGGCCTGCGCGCAGGTGCCGGGGGCGTAGTAGAGGGTCAGCGAGGCCATGGGGGCTCCAGTGGGTTGGCGATGGGAAAAGGAACGGCCGCCGCCTGCGGCCTCCTGGTTCAAGTCAAAAACCACGGGAAGGCAATGGGTACTAAGGCGTCTTGCTATGGTTTTTGATGTGCTTGCCTTTGCACGTCAGTGCAGGCCACGCACCCGCGCCATCAGCCGCACCAGGCCCAGCAGGGCGTCGGTGTGCGGCGTGGGCACGGCGGTGAGGCGGCCCAGCTCGTGCACCGCGCCCACCAGGGCGTCGATCTCCAGCGGCTTGCCGGCCTCCACGTCCTGCAGCATCGAGGTCTTGAACGCGCCCAGCTTGCGGGTGACGGCGTGGCGGTCTTCGGGCTGCTGGTCGATCGGCAGGCCCAGCCGTTCGCCGATGGCCTTGGCCTCGCGCATCACGTCGGAGATGAAGGTGCGCACCAGGTCGTCGTCGAGGATGCGGTCGGTGGTGGCGCCTGTGAGGGCGCTGATGGGGTTGACCGTCAGGTTGCCCCAGAGCTTGAACCACACGTCCTGCTGGATGCGGGAGGACACTTCGGCCTCGATGCCGCCGCGCCGCAGCGTGTCGGCCAGTGCCTGCAGCCGCGGCGTGGGCGCGCCGGCGGGCTCGCCCAGGATGAGCCGGTTGCCGAAGTGGTGGCGCACCACCCCGGGCGCATCGAGCGAGCAACTGGTGTGGACCACGCCGCCGATCACCTGGCCGGCCGGCACGGCACGCGCCATGGCGCCAGAAGGGTCTACGGACTGCAGTGCCTGGCCTTGTGCGGGGCCGCCGCAGCCGTCGAGGAACCACCACGGCACGCCGTTCATGGCCGTGAGCACCAGCGTGTGGGGGCCGATCAGCGGCGCGATGCGGGCGGACACGTCGGGCAGGGCCGGGGCCTTGACGGCCAGCACCACCAGGTCCTGCACGCCCAGGGCGGCCGGATCATCGTGCGCGCGCACCGGCGTGGCGTGCACGGAACCATCGGGTTGAAGGAGGCGCAGGCCCTGCGCATCGAGGGCCTGCCGCGTGGCGCCGCGCGCCACCATGGACACATCGCCGCCTGCTCGCGCCAGCGCCACGGCGAGCCAGCCGCCGATGGCGCCCGCGCCGTAGATACATGCCTTCATCGAAACATCCGCCTCTGCAGGGACCGGCCGAACGGCCGCGAAGCGGTGGATGTTAAGCGCTCCCCGCGGCGTGCGCAGGGGGAGGCGGCAGGGGCGCGGTCAGCGCGCGATCACTTG
>NZ_BAAJYS010000380.1:0-3112 GCF_057543315.1 Acidovorax sp. KPB24-07 | reverse complement strand
GCGGCCGGGCGCAGGGCGACGCGGGCCGCCCGCCCGGGGCGGTGACCAGAAAGCCCTCTGCCGCCAGTTGCTCGTAGGCCGCGGTGACCGTGGTGCGCGACACCGCCAGGTCCGTGGCCAGGGCCCGGGTGGACGGGGCCCGCGCGCCGGCGGCCAGCGTGCCGTCGGCGATCTGCGCGCGCAGCAGGTCGTAGATGCGGCGGCCGGTGCCGGGCGGGGCAGGGGGGTGGAACTGGTCCATTGAAATGGTGAAGAACTGGCTCTTCGGATTGTGCCGGTTCTGCATGACAGTCTCGTGCACCGCATTCCGACCGAGCCCCACCCATGTACATCCCACCGCATTTCGCCGAAAACCGGCCCGAAGCCCTGCAGCGCCTCCTGCGCGAGCACCCCCTGGGCACCCTGGTCACCCACGGCGAAGGGGGCCTGGACGCCGACCACCTGCCGTTCGAGTTCGACCCGGAGGTGGGCCCGTTCGGCCGGCTGTCGGCCCATGTGGCCCGCGCCAATCCGCTGTGGCAGCGCTGCCCCACGGGCACGCCGGTCATGGTGGTGTTCCACGGCCCCCAGTCCTATATCTCGCCCAACTGGTATCCGAGCAAGCACGAGTCGCACCGCCTGGTGCCGACCTGGAACTACGAGGTGGTGCACGCGCACGGCGTGCTGACCGTGCACGACGACGAACGCTTCGTGCGCCGCATCGTGGCGCGCCTGACGCGCCAGCATGAGGCCGCCGAGCCCCGGCCCTGGAAGATGGGCGATTCGTCGTCCGAATTCATCAACGGCCTGCTGCAGCACATCGTGGGCATCGAGATCGCGCTCACCGCGCTGGTGGGCAAGTCCAAGCTCAGCCAGAACCGCGAGGCGCGCGACATCGCCGGCGCCGCCGACGCGCTGCAGTCGCGCGGCCAGGGGGACCTGGCCGGGAGGATGCGCCCGCCGTCCGCCCCCTGACGGGTGGGTGGCCGCGAGCGCCCCCGGCCGCTTGACATGGGCGCTCATGGCACCATGTGGTCCATACCACCCCGGGCATTTCGCCACGGGGGTGCCGGAATGGCCCCTGCCCAGGAATCGGATTGCAATGAAGACCATCGACGAGATGCTGAACCTTGACCTGCTGACCCACGAGCAGCATTTCCAGATCAGTGCATGGATCGCGCGCTCCAGTTCGCCGGAGGACATCCTGCAGATGCCCGCGCCGTTGTGGCAGGCGGTGGAGCGCGCCAGCCAGACCATGGGCGTCAACGAAGACCTGCTGCGCCCTCCGGCGCTGGATGCCGGAAACGCCGCGCTTCCCTGACGTGCCGCGGGCCCTGCGCTGCCGGCCGCGCCTCAGCGCAGCACGCGGCATTGGCCGAATTCGCAGCGGATCGCCAGGGCGTCGCCGTTGCTGCAGGGCACGGTGTAGGTCTCGAAACCCGGTCCCTTGGCGGCCAGCCAGGCCATGGGCGTGGCGGTGCAGGACTGGTCGCGCGCAAGGCGCTCGGCATTGAACGTGTCGGTGCCGATGGCGCGCGCGGGCAGGGGCGTGTAGTCGGCGTGTGCCGAGCGGGCGGGCTGGTTGGGCTCCGGCACGGCGGCCACGGCCGGGTAGGTGCTGCCGGCGTATCCGCGCCCGGCCATGCAGTTGGCGACGATGCCCTGGCGCCGCTCCAGCGCCTGCACGCCCTGCGTGGCGCCGAGCGCCCCGCCGATCAGCGCCGAATCCTGCACCGCGTTGCGGCTGCCGCCCAGCGCCCAGACCACGGTGGCGGCCAGCACGGCGCCGGCGACCAGGCCGTCCACGGTCTCGCTGACCACCCCGATCTGGCTGGCGTAGCGCTGGCAGTCGGCCAGATCGGCCGCCTGGCGCGCGGGATCGGTGGGATGACCCGCGCTACCGGGCGCGCCAAGCGAGAGGCTGTCCGCGCCGCGCGTGGCGCAGCCGGCCAGGAACAGGGCCAGGACGCAGAGGGACAGCTTGCGCATCGAAAACTCCTTGCGGATTCGGTCGTACACCCGGCAGCAGGCCTGCAAGGCACCGGGCGCCGGCCCAGGGGCATTGGACAGCCAAACCGCTCCCGCTGCCAAGCCCCCGCCCCGGGGGCTCCGCACCAGTGCCCACGCCCAGTACCCGACAATGCGCCCCATGACGATCCCCACGAAGAAAACCCTCCTGCCCCTGCAACTGCTGGTGCACCCGGACAAGAACGATCCCAACCCCCTGGTCCTGTACCACGGCCGCTGCGCCGACGGCTTCGGTGCCGCGCTGGCCGCCTGGCGCTACTACGGCGGCCAGGCCGAGTGCGTGGGCCTGTCGCACGGGCAGGTGCAGTCGGTGGACGACCTGCCCGCGCTCGAAGGCCGGGCGGTGTACATCCTCGACTTCTCTTTCACGCCCGAGATATTGACCGCCATTGACGAGCGGGCCGCCAAGCTGGTCATGCTGGACCACCACAAGAGCGCTGCCGAAAAGCTCACCGGCTTTGCCTGCCGCTGCGGCGTGGTGCACTTCGACATGGACAAGTCGGGCGCGCGGCTGGCGTGGGAGTTCTTCTACCCCGACACCCCGCTGCCCGACCTGGTGCGCTACGTGGAAGACCGCGACATCTGGGCCTGGGCCTACCCCGAGAGCGCCGGCTACCTGGCCGCGCTGGACATGGAGCCCTTCGACTTCGCGCGCTGGGAGGCCATCGCCGCGTTCACGCCCGAGCAGTCCGCCGCCTTCGTCGCCTGCGGCAACGCCATGGACGAGAAGTTTCGCCACCTTGCCGCCGACGTGGCGGGCGGCGCGCAGCCGATCACGTTCAACGGTAAACAGGGCCTCATGGTCAATGCCCCCGGCGCCTTCCACAGCCTGATCGGCGAGATGCTGTCCAAGCAGTGCGGCACGTTCGCCCTGATGTGGATCGTCAGCAAGGAGGGCAAGGTGAAGGTGGGACTGCGTTCGCAGCGCAACTTCGACTGCTCGGTGCTGGCCGAGAGCATGGGCGGCGGCGGCCATGCGCAGGCCTGCGGGTTCCGCATGGGGGCGGAGCGCTTGCCCGAGCTGCTGAGCGGCGTGTTCGATGCAGCGGCGTCCCCCGCTCCGGCGGCCGGGGCCGGAACGGCCGCCTGAGCCGGCCCCCAGGTG
>NZ_BAAJYS010000379.1:0-3117 GCF_057543315.1 Acidovorax sp. KPB24-07 | reverse complement strand
CAGGTCGGCCGTGAGCGGCTTGAGCACCAGCACGTGGCGCGCGCCGTTCACCTGCGCCAGCGGCGCGCAGTAGATGCGGGCGAAGGCCGAGTCGGCGCGCCGCTCCACGCGCACCACACGGGCCACGGGCAGCCCCGGCGGATACAGGCCGTCCACGCCGCTGGTGGTGAGCAGGTCGTTTTCCTGCACGTCGGCATTGCCGGGCATGAAGCGCAGCTCCATCCCGCCGCCGTGGGCGATGACCGGATCGCCATAGGCCACGCTGCGCGCGCCGGTGCGCAGGTTCATCACGGGAATGGCCTGGTCGCGGTCGATGAGCAGGGTCACCTCGCTCAGGAACGGGTGCACGCGGGTGACCTGGCCCAGCATGCCGGACTCGTCCATCACCGGCGAGCCGAGTTCGACGCCCGCCACCTGGCCCTGGTCGATCATCACGCGGCGGGTGTAGGGATCGGCGGCGTCGTAGATCACCTGCGCGGCCTGCGACGGCGTCGTCAGGCGCTCGCGCAACTCCAGCAGCTTGCGCAGCCGCGCGTTCTCCTGCAAGAGCTGCTCGGCCTGGTTGGCGCGCTCGGACATCTGCGCCATGTTGCGGCGGGCCGTGTCGGCATCGGCCTGGGCCACCTGCAGCGACTGGAAGTAGCCCGCCCCCTTGGCGGCGAACTCCACCGGCTGCAGCATGGTCCACTGCAGCGGGTAGAGCGCCACGGCCACGGCCTTGCGCAGCGGATCGGTCACCTGGAACCGGGCATCCGCCACCATCAAAAACAGCGCCAGGGCGCTGTAGAGGGCAAGTCGGGAGCGCGGCGAGGGCCCTTGCTTGAAGAAGGGCGGCGCGGACCGTTCGAGCGTACCGAGGGGCATGGGCAGGCAGGCCGTGGGATCAGGCGACAACCGGCCAGGCAGCGGCCGGGGGCGGCGCCAAGTGCGCGGCAGCGGTGGCCCGCCCGCAGCCCTGCACGCCCGGCAGGAGCGGAAGGAGGACGGCCAGCGGTTGATCCATGTCTTTTTCCAGGGCCCCGGCTTCGCGCCAGGGCCGGGCGTGTCACTCGCTCGTGAAGATGCTGCCCTGGCGGTCCATGCGCTCCAGCGCAATGCCGCACCCGCGCACCACGCAGGTCAGGGGGTCTTCGGCGACCAGCACCGGCAGGCCGGTCTCCTCGGCCAGCAGGCGGTCCAGGTCGCGCAGCAGGGCACCGCCGCCGGTGAGCATCATGCCGCGCTCGGCGATGTCGGCACCCAGTTCGGGGGGCGTTTGCTCCAGCGCGTTCTTGACGGCGGAGACGATCTGATTGAGGGGGTCGGTGAGCGCCTCCAGCACCTCGTTGCTGGAGATGGTGAAGCTGCGCGGCACGCCTTCGCTGAGGTTGCGGCCCTTGACTTCCATCTCGCGCACTTCGGAGCCGGGAAAGGCCGAGCCGATGTTCTTCTTGATGGCCTCCGCCGTGGGCTCGCCGATCAGCATGCCGTAGTTGCGGCGGATGTAGCTGATGATGGCCTCGTCGAACTTGTCGCCGCCCACGCGGACGCTGCCCTTGTAGACCATGCCGCCCAGCGAGATCACGCCCACCTCGGTGGTGCCGCCGCCGATGTCGACCACCATGGAGCCGGAGGCTTCGGAGACCGGCAGGCCGGCGCCGATGCCGGCGGCCATGGGCTCTTCGATCAGGTACACCGCGGTGGCACCGGCGGCCTCGGCCGCATCCTTGATGGCGCGGCGCTCCACCTGGGTGGAGCCGCAGGGCACGCAGATGATGATGCGGGGGCTGGGGGTGAGCAGGGTGCGGGGGTGCACCATCTTGATGAACTGCTTGATCATCTGCTCGGTGATCACGAAATCCGCGATCACCCCGTCCTTCATCGGACGGATGGCTTCGATGTTGCCGGGCACCTTGCCCAGCATGGCCTTGGCTTCGCGGCCGACGGCCTGGATGACTTTCTTTCCGTGGGGGCCGCCTTCGTGGCGGATGGCGACGACCGAGGGTTCATCGAGCACGATGCCCTTGTCGCGGGCAAAAATCAAGGTGTTGGCGGTGCCAAGGTCAATCGCAAGGTCGGTGGAGAAGTACCGACGGAAAGCTCCGAACATTCAAAAATCCTCTCAGGCACGGCATGCACGTCGGCCTGCCATCGCCGGGTGATATTAGGGGGTGTTTATTGGATTTTTTCGCACAATGACCGGCAGTTGGGAGGGTATTGCGGCAAAGCCGGGATAATACCGCATCCCCTGTGAATAACTCCCTCCGGCATGGCCCGGATTTCAGCTTTACATCCGGTTTCCCACCCCCCTTCCCCTATGGCACTGACACCCCAGGACATCGGTCGCATCGCCAATCTGGCGCGGCTCGAATTGAGTTCGGACGACAGTGAGCGCATGCTCACGCAGATCAACGGTTTCTTCGGCATCGTCGAGAAGATGCGGGCTGTGGATACTACCGGCGTCGCCCCCCTCGCGCACCCGGTCGCCGCCGTCCAGGCCGTGGCCCTGCGCCTGCGCGAGGACATCGCCAGCGAACCCGATCAGCGCGAAGCCAACCAGCGCAGCGCGCCGGCCGTGGAGAACGGCCTGTTCCTGGTGCCCAAGGTGATCGAATGAGGGCGCCCCGATGACCACCCACTCCACCACCGCATTGCACGATCTGGGCGTGGCCGCCCTGGCCACCGAACTGCGCGAGCGCCGCGTCTCCGCCGTCGAAGCCGCCCAGCACTTCCTGGCGCGCGCCGCCGCCCACCAGAACCTGGGCGCCTACGTCGCCATGAACGAAGAAGCCACCCTGGCGCAGGCCCGTGCGCAGGACGCGGCCATCGCGGCCGGCACGGCGGGCCCGCTGGCCGGCGTGCCCATCGCCCACAAGGACATCTTCGTCACGCGCGACTTTCCCAGCACGGCCGGCTCGAAGATGCTGGCCGGCTACCAGTCGCCGTTCGACGCCACCGTGGTCGGCCAACTGGCCCAGGCCGGCGCCGTCACGCTGGGCAAGCTCAATTGCGACGAGTTCGCCATGGGCTCGGCCAACGAGAACTCCGCCGTGGCCCCGGTGGGCTTCGATGCGCCCGCGCCGGTGCGCAACCCCTGGGACGCCAGCCGCGTGCCGGGCGGCTCGTCGGGCGGCAGCG
>NZ_BAAJYS010000378.1:0-3118 GCF_057543315.1 Acidovorax sp. KPB24-07 | reverse complement strand
GTGGTGGCGGGCGAGGTGCGGGCGCTGGCCCAGCGCTCGGGCGACGCCGCGCGGGAGATCCGTGGCCTCATCGCCGCATCGGTCGAGCGGGTGGACGCGGGGGGCGGCCTGGTGGACGATGCGCGCCAGTCCATGCAGGGCATTGCCCACTCGATCGCCGAGGTCACGCACCTGATCGAAGGCATTGCCGCAGCGAGCGGCCAGCAAAGCAGCGGCATCGACGGCATCCACCAGAGCGTCGCCCGCATCGAGCAGATGACCCAGCAGAATGCGGCGCTGGTGGAGGAGGCCGCGGCCGCCGCCCTGCGCATGCGCGAGCAGGCCGCGGCCCTGGCCGACGCTGCGGCCACCTTCAAAACGCCCTAGCATGGTGGCCGCTGCGGAACGCCGCGCGCGCGGCGGTGTCCAACCCGGTCGCTCCCTCGGGAGCCCACCCCTTTCGCCGTTCGTTTCGCCGATGAGCAGGAGACCACGATGACCGACAAGAAAATCGAGTTCTACAAAGGCCCGGCCGGCGGCTGGGGCGCGCTGCGCTCCGTCGGCCGCGCGCTGCAGTACCAGGACATTCCCCTCAAGGGGGCCAAGACCCTGTTGTCGGCCAACCAGCCCGACGGGTTCGACTGCCCCGGCTGCGCCTGGCCCGACCGCAACCATGCCTCCACCTTCGAGTTCTGCGAGAACGGCGCCAAGGCCGTGGCGGCCGAGGCCACCGCCCGCCGCGCGGGGCCGGAGCTTTTCGCCCGGCATTCGGTGGCCGCCCTGGCCGAGCAGAGCGACTTCTGGCTGGAAGACCAGGGCCGGCTCACCCACCCCATGGTGTACGACGCGGCCAGCGACCACTACGTGCCCATTGCCTGGGACGATGCCTTCGCGCTCATCGCCCGGCACCTGAACGCGCTGCCCAGCCCGAACGAGGCCATCTTCTACACCTCGGGCCGCGCCAGCAACGAGGCCGCCTTCCTGTACCAGTTGTTCGTGCGCGAATACGGCACCAACAATTTTCCCGACTGCTCCAACATGTGCCACGAGCCCAGCGGCAGCGCCATGCGCCCACAGATCGGTGTGGGCAAGGGCACGGTCACGCTGCAGGACTTCGAGGAGGCAGACGCCATCTTCATCTTCGGGCAGAACCCCGGCACCAACCACCCGCGCATGCTGGGCGAGCTGCGCGCGGCCCACAAGCGCGGCGCGCAGATCGTGAGCTTCAACCCGCTGCGCGAACGCGGCCTGGAGCGCTTTCAGGACCCGCAGAGCAAGATGGAAATGGCCACGCTGGGCTCGACACCCATCAGCACACATTACTTCCAGCTGCGCGTGGGGGGCGATCTGGCCCTGGTCAAGGGGATGATGAAGCACCTGATCGAGATCGAGGACCGCGACGGCGGCGTGCTCGACCGTGCCTTCATCGCCGAGCACACCACCGGCATCGACGGCCTGCTGGCCGACCTGCGCGCCGAATCGTGGCCTTTGCTCGAAGAGGAGTCCGGCCTGCCCGAGGCGCAGATCCGCGCCGCAGCCGAGGTGTACCGCAATGCCCAGCGCGTGATCGCCTGCTGGGGCATGGGCATCACCCAGCACATGCACTCGGTGGCCACCATCCAGATGATCGTCAACTGGCTGCTGCTGCGCGGCAACATCGGCCGGCCCGGCGCGGGCCCGTGCCCCGTGCGCGGCCACAGCAACGTGCAGGGCGACCGCACCATGGGCATCTGGGAAAAGCCCCCGGCCGCGCTGCTGGACAAGCTGCAGGAGGTGTTCGGCTTCGAGCCCCCGCGCGAGCCCGGGGTCGATACCGTGGAAGCCATCCAGGCCATGCTGGACGGCAAGGGGCGCGTGTTCTTCGCCCTGGGGGGCAACTTCGCCGCCGCCACGCCCGATACCTATGAGACCTGGAAGGCGCTGCGCCGCTGCGACCTGACGGTGCACGTGACCACCAAGCTCAACCGCAGCCACATCGTGCACGGGCGCGAGGCGCTCATCCTGCCGTGCCTGGGCCGCACCGAGATCGACATGCAGGCCGGCGGCCCGCAGGGCGTGACGGTGGAGGACTCGATGAGCATGGTGCACCTGTCCATGGGCATCAACCCGCCGGCCTCGGACCAGCTGCTGTCCGAGCCCGCCATCGTCGCGCGGCTGGCCGCGGCCACGATCGGCGGGCGCAGCCGCACCCCGTGGCTGTGGCTCATCGAAGACTACGCCCGCATCCGCGACAAGATCGAAGCCGTGTTCGCCGACTTCAAGGACTTCAATCAGCGCGTGGCCGTGCCCGGGGGCTTTCGGCTGCGCAACACCGCCAGCGAGCGTGTCTGGGCCACGGCCGGCCGCAAGGCCAGCTTCGTCGCCCACCCCGTGCCGGTGGACACGCCCTCGCACCAGGCCCGCGCGCTGCGGCGCGACACCGTCGTGTTCACGCTGCTCACCACGCGCTCGCACGACCAGTACAACACCACCATCTACGGCCACGACGACCGCTACCGCGGCGTGTTCGGCCAGCGGCGCGTGGTGTTCATCCACGAGGAGGACATTCGGTCCCTCGGCCTGAAGGACGGCGACTGGGTGGACATCCAGACCGTGTGGAGCGACGGCCAGGAGCGCCGCGCCGACCGCTTCAAGCTCGTGGCCTACGACATTCCCCGCGGCAACCTCGCTGCCTATTACCCCGAGACCAATCCGCTCGTGCCCCTGTCGTCGGTGGCGCTGAATGCGGGCACGCCGACCTCCAAGTCGATCCCTGTGGTGCTGGTGCCGCATGCGGCCGGGGCGGCAGATGCTGCAGACACGGCCGCCGCCGCGGAAACCGCGGCCGTGGCGGCCATTTGATGCCGCCCGTGCCGGTGGGCCATGACAGCGGGCTCTCACCGGCGCTGCTGTCGGCACTGGCCGAACTGGACGATCCGCAGGGCGTCTCCATGCCGCGCCTGGCCAAGCACCTGGGGTTGCCCGGCAGCGCCGTGCTGCGCGTGTACAGCCAGGCCCGGCCCTCGGCGGTGTTCGAGATCGCCGGCCAGGAAGTGCTGCAGATCATCGAGCGCAACCAGGCGGCGGGCGATACCTCCGACGCCGGCCGCACCTGGTGGACGCCCGACACGGGCGGCGACGAGGCCACGCTGGAGATCGA
>NZ_BAAJYS010000377.1:0-3123 GCF_057543315.1 Acidovorax sp. KPB24-07 | reverse complement strand
ACCTTCACCGGCTCCACGCCCGTGGGCAAGCAGCTGGCCGCCCTGGCTGGCAAGCACATGAAGCGCGTGACCATGGAGCTGGGCGGCCACGCCCCGGTGATCGTGGCGGAAGACGCCGATGTCGAGCTGGCCATCAAGGCCGCCGGCGGCGCCAAGTTCCGCAACGCGGGCCAGGTGTGCATCTCGCCCACGCGGTTCCTGGTGCATGAAAGCATCCGCGCCGAGTTCGTGGCCGCGCTGTCGCGCCACGCCCAGGGCCTCAAGGTGGGCAACGGCCTGGCCGACGGCACGCAGATGGGCCCGCTGGCCAACCCGCGCCGCATCACCGCCATGGCCGACCTGATGGCCGACGCGGTGCAGCAGGGCGCGCAACTGGCCACCGGCGGCGAACGCATCGGCAGCGAAGGCAACTTCTTCCAGCCCACGGTGCTCAACGACGTGCCCCTGTCGGCCCGCATCTTCAACGAAGAGCCCTTCGGCCCCGTGGCCGCCGTGCGCGGTTTCGAGAAGATCGAGGACGCCATCGCCGAGGCCAACCGCCTGCCGTTCGGCCTGGCGGGCTATGCCTTCACGCGCTCGCTCAAGAACGCGCACCTGCTGGCCCAGCGCCTGGAAGTGGGCATGCTCTGGATCAACCAGGCCGCCGCTCCCGCAGCCGAGCTGCCCTTCGGCGGCCTGAAGGATTCGGGCTACGGCTCCGAAGGCGGCTCCGAGGCCGTGGAAGCCCATCTGAACACGCGCCTCGTGTCGATCATGAACGTGTGATCCCCACCGTGTCGTCGAAAGGCCGCGCTGCACAGCGCGGCCTTTTTTTTTGGGTCGAGGCATGCTGCGCTCCAGGCTGGTGGAGAGGGAGCCGCACGCGAATATCATCGTCCGATGCTCACCTTCGCCCAACTGCTCGCGTTCTTGCTCACCGCCGTGCTCATCACGGCCACGCCCGGTCCCGACAACCTGCTGGTGCTGGGCATGGGGATGTCCAGGGGGCGCTGGCAGGGCATTGTGTTCGGGCTGGGCTGCGCGCTGGGGTGCCTGAGCCACACGCTGCTGGCCGTGGTGGGCGTGAGTGCGCTGATCGCCGCGTCGCCCGTCGCCTTCACGGCGTTGCGGTGGCTGGGCGGGGCCTACCTGATCTGGCTGGGCATTCAGGCGCTGCGCAGCCCGGGCGCCGGCCGCGTCGATGCCGCGGGCGCACCGGCGCAGTCGCTGCGGAGCCTGTTCTTCAAGGGCATGCTGGCCAATGCGATCAACCCGAAGGTGGTGCTTTTCTTCCTGTCGTTCCTGCCGCAGTTCGTGGTGCCGGCGCAAGGCAACGTCGCCCTGCAACTGGGCCTGCTGGGGCTCTTGTTCACGCTGCAGGCGGCGGTGCTGTTCGGGCTGCTGGGCTATTTTGCGGGTGCCATCGGCGCCTGGCTCCAGCGCAGGCCGCGCGCCGGCCTGTGGCTGGACCGCATGGCCGGCACCGTGTTCGTGGGCCTGGGCGTGAAGATGATCGCGGGCCGCTGAACCCCGGCCTATCGACGGGATCGCGATCGCGGGGGGCATGGGCGTCGCAGGCCATTGTCTTGTGGAAAAAACGCTTGCGCCGCGCCGTGCCGCTCGCTGGCATCAGGAGTGCACTTCCCACCGGCGCGCCTGTTGCAGCAGCTGCCGCAGAAAGGTCTCGGCAATGGGAGACAGCCGCTTGCCCTGCGGCCACAGCACGTACCACGACGAGGGCACGGGCATGCGCTCCGCTGCCAGGATGGCCACGCCTTCGCTGGCAGGGTCTGCGGCCAGCGCATGCCGCGACACCAGCCCCAGGCCCATGCGTGCCGCCACGGACTGCTTGATGGCCTCGTTGCTGCCCAGTTCCAGACGCACCCGCGGCGCGAAGCCCAGGGCTTTGAAATGCTCCTCCGTCGCCAGCCGTGTGCCCGAACCCGTCTCGCGCAGGATGAACGGCTCCTTGAGCAATTGCTCCAGCCGCACGCGCCGACGCGCGGCCAGCGGATGGTCGTGTGCGGCGATGACCACCAGCGGGTTGCTCAGCAGCACCTGCCTGTCGTGCGGCACGCCGCGCGGCGGGATGGACAGGATGTAGAGATCGTCCTCGTTGGCCAGCAGGCGCTGCACCACGCCATCGCGGTTGAGCACCTGCATCGCCACGTCCACGCCCGGATGCTCCTCACAAAAGCGGCCCAGCATGCGCGGAATGAAGTACTTGGCGGTGCTGGCCAGCGCGATGCGCAGCCGGCCCTGGCTCACGCCCTTGAGCGCGGCCACGCGCTGCTCCAATGCCTCCCAGTCGGCCGCGATGGCGCGTGCCGTCTGCGCCGCCGCCTCGCCCGCCTGGGTGAGGTGCAGCCGCTGGCCAACGCGCTCGTACAGCGGCAGTCCGATGGCGTCCGACAGCTCCTTGAGTTGCATCGATGCCGTGGGCTGGGTCACGTGGCAGTGGCGCGCGGCCCCGGTGACGGAGCCGGTCTCGGCCAGAGCCAGCATGATCTGCAATTGGCGGAAAGTGGCATGCATAGAGAAATCCCGATGGGTCGGATCGACAGTATCGATTTTCCTTCATCGCCATTGCCGCCTAGCATCGCGCCCCATGAAACACCTGCTCGATCCCGCGATTCTGTTTTTCGTGCTCGGCCTGGCGGCCGGGCTGCTGCGCTCCAACCTGGAGATTCCCGCGCCGCTGTCGCGCTTTCTGTCGCTGTACCTGCTCATGGCGCTGGGCCTCAAGGGCGGATTCGCCCTGGCCCAGTCCGGTTGGACGGTGCAGATCTCGGCCGCCCTGGTCAGTGCCCTGGTGCTCGCCGTCGCCGTGCCGGCCATCGCATGGTGCGTGCTGCGCCGCCTGCTGCCGCCCTTCGATGCGGCTGCCGTGGCGGCCACCTACGGCAGCGTCAGCGCCGTGACGTTCGTGACCGCCAGCCACTTGCTGGAGCAGCAGGGCACCCCTGCCGGCGGCTACATGGCCGCGGCCATGGCGCTGATGGAGTCGCCCGCCATCGTGCTGGCGGTGGTGATGGCGCATTGGCTGCGCGCCCCGGCCTCGGTGGCCCCCATCGCCGTGGGATCGCAGGCCGTGATGGCTGGCGGCCCGGGCATCGGGCCGGCGCGGGCGGGCTCGCCACTGGG
>NZ_BAAJYS010000376.1:0-3147 GCF_057543315.1 Acidovorax sp. KPB24-07 | reverse complement strand
CGTCCTCCACCGTCAGCGTGCACAGGGTGCGTGCCGCATCCACCTGCGCCGACAGCGCGGCCTCGCCGCCGGCCGGCGCATGGCGCACGGCGTTGTCCAGCAGGTTGTCGATGGCGCGCGCACGTGCACGGGGTCGAACACGGCGTCGGCGGGGCGCCTCGCCGCGGAGCGCCAGCCGCACGGCCACGGGCTTGCGAGCCCGGGCGGGCGGTGTCCAGCCGTTCCTGCAGCCAGGGGCCGAGCGGCACGGTGCGGGGGTGGAGGTTGAGCGGCTGCACCAGCGAGAGCAGGCTTTGCACCAGGCCCTCCAGCCGGTCGATCTGCGTGACGATGGACGCCAGCGCGTCGGCATGGCGGGCCGGCGGCGCGGCCAGGGCGTTGTCCGCCTTCAGGCGCATGGCGGCGATGGGATTGCGGATCTCGTGCGCGACCGAGGCCGTCATGCGGCCCAGGGCGGTCAGGCGCAGGTCGCGGTGGCGCTGGGCCAGGGCCTCCTTCAGCCGGGCCCGGGCGTCTTCCAGGCGGGTGCCGAACGCATTGAAGCCGTCGACGATGCGGTCCAGCTCGCGGATGCCGGTGCGCTCCAGGTGCGGCACGGCGTCGCCCTGGGCCTGCGCCAGCGCGCCTTCCAGGCGCCGCACCTGGCGCAGGCCGCGCAGCAGCATCCAGCCCAGCCAGGCACCCGAGGCCACCACCAGCAGCGCCAGCACCGCGATGCCGGTGCGCAGGGTGTCCTGTGCGGCGATGGCGCCGGCGTGGGCGCGTGTCATGGTCCACACCGCGGTGCCGGGGTGTGCGGCCAGGGGGCAGGCCGCGACGATCAGCACCTCGCGGCTGCCGCGCACCAGGTTCACGATGGGCTGGCCGGTGCTGCCGGCCTGCTTGGCCAATTCGACGATGAGCGGCTGCTCGGCGGCCGGCACGTCGATATTGACGCCGCTGCCTTCATAGGTCGGGTAGGCGTAGGCCAGCATGCCGCTGCCGGCGCGCCAGACGCCGCCTTCCACCTGCGGCACTTCCAGCAGCACCACGTGCAGCAGCACGCGCAGCAGGTCGGTCTGGGGGGTGTCGGCCGGCACCGTGGGCACCGACTTGGCGTAGCGCGTGGCGATGTCCTCGCAGGCCTGCGCGGCGCGTGCCCGGCTGGACGCCACCTGGGCGCCCGAGCCCGTCTGGTAAAGCACCACGATGATGGCCGCGACCAGGGCACAGGCGGCCAGCAGAAAGGCCCAGAAAAGAAGCAGTTGGATGCGCAAAGACCGCACGGTAGCCCATCGGAGTGAGGACGGCGGATCGTAAGGGCGAACACGCGGCCGTCCGGTAGGAAAGCGGCGTGTCCTGCATCGCCCGGTGGTGGCCGCGGCCCGTGCCGGGGCCAGGGGCTTCGGATGGGGGGCGAGCTGCCCCCTAGAGATCAGGCGGCTTCGGGGTAGAACAGCTTGCGCGCCGGCACGGGCGCCACGGCCTGGCCGATGGCCGCGATGTGGTCCGGCGTGGTGCCGCAGCAGCCGCCCACGATGTTGACCAGCCCTTCGGCGGCGAATTCGTGCACCAGCCGGCTGGTGACCTCGGGCGTCTCGTCGAAGCCCGTGTCGCTCATCGGGTTGGGCAGGCCGGCATTGGGATAGCAGCTGATGAAGGTGTCTTCCGCCACCCGGTTCAGCTCCTGGATGTAGGGGCGCATCAGGGTGGCGCCCAAGGCGCAGTTCAGGCCGATGGCCAGTGGGCGGGCGTGGCGCACGCTGTGCCAGAAGGCCGTCACCGTCTGGCCCGAGAGAATGCGGCCGGAGGCGTCGGTCACCGTGCCGCTGATGATGAGCGGCAGGCGCTCGCCGCTTTTCTCGAAGAACTCGTCGATGGCGAAGAGGGCCGCCTTGGCGTTGAGCGTGTCGAAGATGGTCTCGACCAGCAGCACGTCGGAGCCGCCTTCGACCAGGGCCTCGGTCTGCTCGTAGTAGGCCGCGCGCAGCTGCTCGAAATCGACGTTGCGTGCGCCCGGGTCGTTCACGTCGGGGCTGATGCTGGCCGTCTTGGGCGTGGGGCCCAGGGCGCCGGCCACGAAGCGGGGCTTGTCGGGCGTTGAGTATTTGTCGCAGGCGGCACGGGCCAACTGCGCCGATTTCAGGTTCATCTCGCGCGCGAGATCGGCCATCTTGTAGTCCTCCTGCGCGATGGTCGTGGCGCCGAAGGTGTTGGTCTCGATCAGGTCCGCGCCGGCGGCCAGATACCGCTCGTGGATGTCGCGGATCACGTCCGGCCGCGTGAGGCTCAGCAGTTCGTTGTTGCCCTTCACGTCGCGCGGGAAGTCCTTGAACCGGTCGCCCGCGCCGTCCGGGCCGCTGTAGCCCTCGCCGCGGTACTGGGCCTCGCCCAGCTTGAAGCGCTGGATCATGGTGCCCATGGCGCCGTCGAGGATGGCGATGCGGCGGGCCAGGATGTCGGGTAGCTGTCGGGCGCGGGTGTAGTGGAGCGGAGTCATCCCCCGATTGTAGGAAGCCGCGTCAACCCTTGCCGTGCCCGGCCACGTCGAGGAAGGTCTGCAGCACCGGGGTCAACGCGTCCCCATGCCATGCCAGAACCCCGACGGTCGGATGCTCCAGGTGGGCGATGGGCACGAACCGCACGCCCTGGACGGCCGCCTGCGCCATCGAGGCCGGCACCAGGGCCACGCCCATGCGCATGGCCACCAGCGCCACCACGGTGAGCCATTGCCGGGTGGCGTGGCGCGTGTGGGGGTGGATGCCGGCACGGTGGAAGAGGGCGATGACGTTGTCGTGGTTGGCCGGCGCCACGTCGCGCGCGAACATCACGAAGGTCTCGTCGGCGAGGCTACGCAGGTCGACTTCCGCCTGGCCCGCCAGGGTGTGGTCCTGCGGCAGGCAGGCCACGAAATGGTCCTCGGCCAGCGGCAGGCTGCGCAGGGGCGCTGGCACGACGCTGGCATTGATGAAGCCGGCATGCAACTGCCGGTGCAGCAGGGCTTCGAGCTGCTCGCCCGAGGACATCTCGCGCAGGTTGACCTCGATGCCCGGCGCGCGCTCGCCGAAGGCGCGCACGATGGCGGGCATGTCGCGGTACACCATGGAGCCGGTGAAGCCGATGTCCAGCCGGCCGCGCTGCCCAGCGGCCACGGCGCGGGCCGTCTCG
>NZ_BAAJYS010000375.1:0-3157 GCF_057543315.1 Acidovorax sp. KPB24-07 | reverse complement strand
CGGTCGCTGACCGACAAGGCCAGGTGCACGCCCGGGTGCTGCTGCAGGAAGCGGTCGAACCACGGCAGCAGCAGGCTGCGCGACAGGTCCGACGGCGCGGCCACGCGCACAGTGCCGCGAAGCGCGCCGGCCTCCGAGGCCGCCTGGCTCGCGCCCTCCTCCAGCAGCTCGAGCGCCCGCGCCGCGTAGTCGAGCAGGGTCTGCCCCTGGTCGGTGAGCCGCATGGCGCGGGTGGAACGCTCGAACAGGCGCGCGCCCACTTGCGCCTCCAGCCGCTTGAGCATGGCGCTGGCCGCTGCGGGCGTGATTTCCAGCACCCGCGCCGCAGCCGTGAGGCTGCCGCCCCGGGCGGTTTCCACCAGCACGCGCAGGTCGGAGATATTTTCAAATTTCATTTGAAAGAGATAGGCATCCAAGCCGACTTATCAAATCCATTTTGCCAACCTACAGTGCATCCATCGCTGTTTTTCCCATTTCTTTTCAGAGAAAGCCACCCATGAAAGCCATCGGCTACCACGCCCCCCATGCCATCGACCACCCGGAAGCCCTGGTGGACCTGGACCTTCCCGCGCCGCTCCCCGGCGAGCACGATCTGCTGGTGCGCGTTCACGCGGTGTCGGTGAACCCGGTGGACACCAAGGTGCGCGCCAGCGCGGCGCCCGAAGGCGGCGCGGCCAAGGTGCTGGGCTGGGACGCCGTGGGCACCGTGCAGGCGCTGGGCAGCGCGGTGCAGGGCTTCGCCGTGGGCGACCGGGTGTACTACGCCGGCGCCATCGACCGCCCCGGTTCCAACGCCGAACTGCACACGGTGGATGCGCGCATCGCCGCCCATGCGCCTGCCACGCTGTCCGATGCGCAGGCGGCCGCCATGCCGCTGACCGCCATCACGGCCTGGGAAATCCTGTTCGACCGGCTGAGCGTGCCCTCGGGCGACGGCGCTGCGGCGGGCCAGTCCCTGCTGGTGGTGGGCGGCGCGGGCGGGGTGGGATCGATCCTGATCCAGCTCGCGCGCCAGTTGACCGGCCTGCGCGTGATCGCCACCGCCTCACGCCCCGAGACGCGCCAGTGGTGCCTGGACATGGGCGCGCACGACGTGATCGACCACCGCCAGCCGCTCGCCCCGCAACTGGCCGCGCTGGGCGTGCCGCAGGTGGACCATGTGGCGGCCCTCACCCACACACCGGCCTACATGGCGCAGTACGTGGACTGCGTGCGGCCCCAGGGGCAGATCGCCGTGATCGACGACATGCCCTCGCTGGACGTGATGCCGCTCAAGCGCAAGAGCATTTCGCTGCACTGGGAAATGATGTTCACCCGCTCGCTGTTCGGCACGCCCGACCTGCACCGCCAGGGCGAGCTGCTGGCCGAAGTGGCGCGCCTGCTGGACGCCGGGCGCCTGCGCAGCACCTTCACCACCGACGGCGGGCGCATCGACGCGGCCCACCTGCGCCAGGCGCATGCGCTGGTGGAAAGCGGCCGCGCCATCGGCAAGGTCGTGCTGCAGGGGTTCTGATGGCGGGTGCCGGCATCGGCCGACAGCCGGGCCACCCGGGCGGCTGGCACCATGCCGCATGCCAAAGCCCCCCACGCGCGACCTGACCCAAGGCCCCATCGGCCGCACGCTGCTGGTGTTCGCACTGCCCATCCTCGCGGGCAACGTGCTGCAGTCCCTCAACGGCTCCATCAACGCCATCTGGGTGGGGCGCTATTTGGGGGAGGCGGCGCTCACGGCCACGGCGAACGCCAACAACATCCTCTTCCTGCTGATCGGTGCCGTGTTCGGCGTGGGCATGGCGGCCACCATCCTCGTGGCGCAGGCCATGGGTGCCAGGAACCTGGCGCAGGCCCAGCGCGTGATGGGCACCAGCGCCACGTTCTTCGGGGGCACCTCGGTGCTCATCGCGCTGGTGGGGCTGCCGCTGTCGCGCGAAATCCTCGGCTGGATGGGCACGCCAGCCGACGCATTGCCGCTGGCGGAGGCCTATCTGCGCACGCTGTTCCTGGCGATTCCGCTGCTGTACCTGTTCGCGTTCGTGTCGGCGGTGCTCCGCGGCGCGGGCGACACGCGCACGCCGTTTCTTTTTCTGCTGCTGGTGGTGGTGCTGGACACGGCGCTGAACCCGCTGCTCATCTTCGGCCTGGGGCCGCTGCCGCGCATGGGGATCGCCGGCTCGGCCATGGCCACGCTGGTGGCCAATGCCCTGAGCTTCGCGGCACTGCTGGCCTGGCTGCGCTACCGGCGCCATCCGCTGTGGATCGGCCGGGCGCAGTGGCGCCTGTTCGTGCCTGACCCCGCCATCCTGCGGGCGCTGGTGGTCAAGGGCATTCCGATGGGCGTGCAGATGGTGATGATCTCGCTGGCCATGCTCATGGTGATGGGCATGGTCAACGCCCAGGGCGTGGTCACGGCCTCGGCGTATGGCGCGGCGCTGCAGTTGTGGACCTACGTGCAGATGCCGGCCATGGCCATCGGCGCCGCGTGCTCGTCGATGGCGGCGCAGAACGTGGGGGCCGGCCGCTGGGACCGGGTGGACGGCGTGGCGCGCAGCGGCACGCTGTTCAACTTTCTGCTCACGGGCGCGCTGATCGCGCCGCTCATCCTGCTGGACCGCATGGCGCTGTCGCTCTTCTTGCCCGAGGGCAGCGCCTCGCTGGAAGCCGCCCGGCATTTGAACCACATCGCGGTGGGGTCGTTCCTGTTCTTCGGCGTGACCTTCGTGCTGTCGGGCGTGGTGCGGGCCACGGGCGCGGTGGTGCCGCCGCTCATCATCCTCGGGCTGGCGCTCTGGGGCATCCGCCTGCCCATCGCGTACGGGCTGCAGCCGGTGCTGGGCGCGGACGCGATCTGGTGGAGCTTTCCGGCCAGCGCGCTGTGCGCCATGCTGATGTCCATCGCCTACTACCGGTTCGGCCGCTGGCGCCAGGCGCGCATGCTGCCGCCCGGCGAATCGGTGGCCACGCCCGCCGAGGTGGGCGGCCTTCCGCCCGCGCCGGTGTGCACGCCGGCGCACGCCACGCCCACGGCGCGCCGCACGGAGGGCGCTCCCGCAGGCGCCGCCGTTACCATCGGGCCATGACGACCGACGACCGCTCCCCCCCTGCGACCACCCCCACCCCCACGCTGGCCACGCAAGACCTCTTCCGCGAAGACGCCTAC
>NZ_BAAJYS010000374.1:0-3164 GCF_057543315.1 Acidovorax sp. KPB24-07 | reverse complement strand
GCTGGGGTCGCCCCCTTGGCGCGACGGGCGCATCACCTTCGACGATGTGCCGCTGGCGCAGGCTTTGGCGGAGTTCGAGCGCTACGGGCCGACCGGCCTCGTGGTGCGCGATGCGGCCGTGGGCGCGCTGCGCATGACCGGCACCTTCGACCCGCGCCGCCTGGACAACTTCCGGCAGGCGCTGCCCAAGGTGCTGCCGGTGCGCCTGCAGGGTGAGGCGCCGCACACCGAAATCGTCGCGGCGCACTGAGTCGGCCTTGCGCCAGGCGTGCACGAACGTGCGGCCCGACCCCGGGGGCACAAGCCACCGAATCGCCTTCCGAAAAAAAAGCGCAAAACCCAGGTTGGGGTTTTGCCAAGCCATGCGTCTACCTGAGAAGGCTTCTTATTCCCAACCTTCCGGAGATCGTTCGCATGTCCCGTTTTCGTTTCCATCCTGCCCCGTTGGCCGTGGCGGCCGCCCTGGCGCTGGGCGCCTTGCCCACCCATGCCCAGCCGGGGACCGGTGCGCAGGCTGCGGCATCCGTGCCGGTGGACATCCGCATCGCGGCCCAGCCCCTGGCCCAGGCCCTGGATGCGCTGGCGCGGCAGGCGCGCGTGGAGCTGATGGTGCAGCCCGCACTGGTGGAGGGCAAGGTGGCGCCGGCCGTGCAAGGGCGCCTCACCGCCCGCGAGGCCCTCAACCGCCTGCTGGCGGGCAGCGGGCTGTTCGCGGAGATCGAAGGCACCTCGGTGGTCGTGCGCCGCGTGCCGCAAGGCGCAGGCACGGCCACGCTCGCGCCCGTGACGGTATCGGCCCAGGCCGAGCGCCCGGTGGCGACCGAGCACACGGGCTCGTACACCACGCGCGCCGTCACGGTGGGCAAGGGCGCCCAGGCGCTCAAGGACATTCCCCAGTCGATCAGCGTCGTCACGCGCCAGCTGATGGACGAGCAGAACATCACCTCGGTCTACGACGCGCTCGCCAGCACCACCGGCATCACGCTGGCGCAAAGCCCACAGGGCGGCAAGTACATCTATTCGCGCGGCTACGACCTGACCACGGTGCAGTACGACGGGGTGCCACTCAACCGCGGCATGTACGGGCGGGCGAGCAACTATTCATCCAGCATGGCGATCATCGACCGGGCCGAGGTCCTGCGCGGCGCCGCCGGCCTGCTGCAGGGCGAAGGCAGCCCCGGTGGGGCGGTCAACCTGGTGCGCAAGCGTCCTCTCGGCACCAACGCCACCACGGTGGAGGCCCGCGTGGGCTCGTGGGACCGCTACGGCGCGCAGCTGGACACCAGCCGCGTCCTGAACGAAGAGGGCACGCTGCGCGGCCGCGCGCTGATCGACTACGAAGACCACCACGCGTTCATGGACTATGTGAACCGCCGCAGCCCGACCGTGTACGGCACGCTGGAATACGACGTCTCGGCCGCCACGCGCATCAACTTCGGGGCCAGCTCCGAAGAAACGCGGGGCCGCCCTTCGATGAACGGCCTGCCGCGCTACGCCACCGGCGGCGACCTGAACCTGCCCCGCTCGACCTACCTGGGCGCCACCTGGAACCGGCAGGAGTCGTCCAACCGCGGGCTGTACTTCGATGCGGCGCACCAGTTCAACGACGACTGGAAGCTGCAGTTCACGGCGATGCACCTCAAGGAGGAGCACGACCTGAAGTACGCCGGGGTCAACCGGGCGGTCAACCCGGCGCTGATGCAGAGCGCCAACATCGTGGCTCGGTCCATCGCCGACATCGAGACCTCGGGCATCGACGCGAACCTGACCGGAAAATTCGACGCCTTCGGCCGGCGGCACGAACTGGTGAGCGGGGTCAACTACACGCACACCACGAACGACACCATCTACGGCTTTCGGACCAACTACAACATCTTCGGCCTGAACAGCTACAACCCCGACTTCCGCGAGCCCACGGACGCCGAGATCTACACCGGCACCCGTGAGGCGCGGCAGGGCAAGGCCCGGCAACTGGGCTTCTACAACGCGGTGCGCCTGCAGCTGACCGACCCGCTCAAGCTGGTGGTCGGCGCGCGCGTCAGCTGGTTCCGCACCGACTGGGACACCGTCACCACCGGCGCGGCGCCGTCCACCTCGGCCACCCACAGCCGCGAGAACGCCAAGGTCAACCCCTATGCCGGGCTGATCTACGCGCTCGACCCGCAATGGTCCGCCTACGTGAGCTATTCCGACATCTTCAAGCCGCAGTCCGAACTGAACGAGGCGGGCCAGTTGCTCAAGCCCATGGTGGGCGCCAATTACGAAGCGGGCCTCAAAGGCGAGCTGATGGACGGCAAGGTGAATGCCTCGTTCGCCCTGTTCCGCGTGGACCAGAAGAACCGCGCGCAGGAAGACTTCAGCACCAGCCCCACCTGCCGCAGCGACTACTACTGCTACACCGACACGGGCGAGGTGCGCAGCCAGGGCCTGGATGCCGAGGTGAGCGGCGAAGTCGCGCCCCACTGGAACCTGTTCGCCGGCTACACCTTCAACCAGACCAAGTACCTCAAGGACGTGAGCAGCCAGGGCCTGTCCTTCAACAGCTACACGCCCAAGCACCTGTTTCGCCTGTGGAGCACCTACCAGCTGCCGGGCGAGTGGAACGCCATCACCCTCGGGGGCGGCGTCAACGCGCAAAGCGGCAGCTACCGTCAGATCGGTGCCGTGCGCGCCACCAACGGCGGGCGGGCGGTGTGGAATGCGCTGGTCAAGTACCAGATCAACCGCCACTGGACCGCGGCGCTGAACGTCAACAACGTCTTCGACAAGCGCTACTACAGTTCGGTCACCGCGCTGGTCAACGGCAGCTATTACGGCGACCCCCGCAACGTGATGCTGACCCTGCGCGGCGCCTTCTGACCGTGCGCAGTCGATCGCGCGGCGAATGGCCAGGGATGGGGCCCGCATGAAAGGCAACGGCAACTTGCGCCAGTCCATGTCGTGGCTGCACACCTGGTGCGGCCTCGTCTGCGGATGGCTGCTGTGCGCCATCTTCCTCACGGGCACGCTCAGCGTGTTCCGGGAGCCGATCACCCGCTGGATGGAGGCCCGGCCCGTGCTGGCGGATGCCGGGGCCGGCACACAGGGGGCCGTGCCGCACGTGCTGGCACAAGCCGTGCGGCACCTGGCCGCGGAGGCACCCGGCGCGCGCTTTTTGGCGCATC
>NZ_BAAJYS010000373.1:0-3179 GCF_057543315.1 Acidovorax sp. KPB24-07 | reverse complement strand
TGGGCCGCCTGGGCGCGGCGCGCTACTTCTTTCATTACGAGCTGCCCAAGATCGGCGCCTGGCTGAACGTGGTGCGCACGCGCGACGACACCTGCGCCAGCCTGCCGGAAGACGCGTTCTGACCGCGCCCGGCCATCGCTCCCGGGACACCGCCGGGCGCCGGTCCGCAGCACAATGCACCGGCGCCGCGCGGATCGGGCAACGTTCAGGAAGGCCGCGCCGGCCCCCCATCACCACCAACGAGGAGACCCCGACATGACCCGCACCATCCAACAACTGTTCGACCTCTCCGGCAAGACCGCGCTGGTCACCGGCGGCTCGCGCGGGCTGGGGCTGCAGCTGGCGCAGGCGCTGGGCGAGGCCGGCGCGCGCATCGTGCTCAGCTCGCGCAAGGCGTCCGATCTGGAGGAGGCCACGGCCACCTTGCAGCAGGCCGGCATCGACACGCGCTGGATCGCCGCCGACTGCGCGCAGGAGGCCGACATCCGCCGCCTGGCCGACGAGACGCTGCAGCGCGTGGGCGATGTGGACATCCTCGTCAACAACGCTGGTGCCGCCTGGGGCGCCCCGGCCGAGGACCACCCGGTGGAGGCCTGGGACAAGGTGATGAACCTGAACGTGCGCGGCTACTTCATCCTGAGCCAGCAGATCGCCAAGCGCAGCATGATCGGGCGGCGCAGCGGCAGCATCATCAACGTGGCCTCCATCGCCGGCCTGGGCGGCAACCCCAGCGGCATGAACACCATCGCTTACAACACCTCCAAGGGCGCCGTGATCAACTTCACCCGTGCGCTGGCCGCCGAATGGGGCAAGTACAACCTTCGCGTGAACGCCATCTGCCCCGGCTTCTTCCCGAGCCGGATGACGGTGGGCACCCTGAAGGCCATGGGTGAGGAAAAGCTCGCCAACCATGCGCCGCTCGGACGGCTGGGCGACGACGAAGACCTGAAGGGCCTGTGCGTGCTGTACGCCAGCGATGCCGGCAAGCACATCACCGGCCAGTGGCTGGCCGTGGACGGTGGCGTGAGCATCGTCACGGGCGGCTGAATGTGGCCCCCACGGTCGCGCACTGCGTGTCGCTTCCTGCCCCCCCAGGGGGGCCGCGTTTCGCCTTGGGGCGGCCCGGCGGCGAAATGTGGCCCCCACGGTCGCGCACTGCGTGTCGCTTCCTGCCCCCAGGGGGGCGTGTTTCGCCTTGGGGCGGCCCGGCGGCGAAACCTCCGCTACCCCTCGGCGGCGCTGGTGAGGCGGGCGGTGTGTTTTCGTGGCTATGCTTTTCGTCTTTCCAATGATTCCTGGAGTGCCCTGTGCTGAGTTTTGGTGTCGAAATTCCTTTTGTCGATGAGCTGGGGTTCACGCTGCACCACATGAAGGGTGGCTCGTCCGAGCTGCACTATGAAGCGCGGCCGGAGCACATGAACTCGTTCGACGTCACGCATGGCGGTGCCTCCATGACGCTGCTGGACGTGGCCATGGCCACGGCGGCGCGCAGCGACACGCCCGACTTCGGCGTCGTCACCATCGAGATGAAGACCAGCTTCATGCAGCCCGCGCGCGGTCCGCTGGTGGCGCGGGGGCGGCTCATCCACCGCACCGTGTCCATGGCCTTCACCGAAGGCACGGTCACCGATGCGGAAGGCCGCGTGTGCTGCCATGCCACCGGCACCTTCAAGTACGTGCGGCGCAAGCCCGCTACGCCCGGCGCACCCGACGGCGCGGGCGCCACGGAAGGCGCACTGCCCACCGATTGACCCACCCGCCGCCAACCCGCCAGGGTTCGGAGCCCTATCGCCTGCCAGCGCAATGAAAACGCCGGCATGCTGCTATCAAAACAATAGTCAACCCAAGGAGTCCAACATGCCCAGCAACGAACAGATCCTGCTCGACAACCGCCCGCAGGGCGAAGCCGCCACCAGCAACTTCAAGCGGGTGACCACCGACACGCCGGCCCTGAAGGACGGCGAGGTGCTGGTGCGCCACCACTACCTCAGCCTGGACCCGTACATGCGCGGCCGCATGAACGACAGCAAGAGCTACGCGGCCAGCCAGCCGCTGGGCGAGGTGATGATCGGCGGCACGGTGGGCGAGGTGGCCGAAAGCCGCCACCCGAAGTTCGCCGTGGGCGATAAGGTCGTCGGCATGGGCGGCTGGCAGCAGTACAGCGTGGTCGATGGCAACGCCCCCGGCATGCTGCGCAAGGTCGATACCACCCACGTGCCGCTGTCGCACTACCTGGGTGCCGTGGGCATGCCGGGCGTGACCGCCTGGTACGGCCTGGTGAAGATCATCGCGCCCAAGGCCGGTGAAACGGTGGTGGTGAGCGCGGCCACCGGCGCGGTGGGCAGTGCCTTCGCCGCGCTGGCCAAGGCCCGCGGCTGCCGCGTGGTCGGCATTGCCGGCGGCCCCGAAAAGTGCAAGTACGCGACCGAGGAACTGGGCTTCGACGCCTGCATCGACCACCGCGAGCACGGCGACCTCAAGGCCATGTCCAAGGCCCTGAAGGACGCCTGCCCGGACGGCATCGACGGCCACTTCGAGAACGTGGGCGGCTACATCCTCGACGCCGTGCTGCTGCGCGCCAACGCCTTCGCCCGCGTGGCCGTGTGCGGCATGATCGCCGGCTACGACGGCCAGCCGCTGCCGCTGCAGAACCCCGCGCTGATCCTGGTGAACCGCATGAAGATCGAAGGCTTCATCGTGAGCGAGCACATGGAGATCTGGCCCGAGGCGCTCAAGGAACTGGGCACGCTGGTCGGCTCCGGCCAACTGCGCCCGCGCGAGACCATCGCCGAGGGCCTGGCCGCGGCGCCCGAGGCCTTCCTGGGCCTGCTCAAGGGCAAGAACTTCGGCAAGCAGCTCGTCAAGCTCGTCTGACGATGGCGCTGCACTGGACCTGGGCCCGCTTCGACGACATGGGCGTGCACGCGCTGCACGATGCGCTGGCGCTGCGCTGCCGCGTGTTCATCCTGGAGCAGGGCCCTTACCAAGACCCCGACGAGGCCGACAAGACCGCCTGGCACCTGCTGGGCCGCGGCGGCGCGGGCGACCTGCAGGCCTACCTGCGGCTGACCGACCCGGGCGTGCACTACGTGGAGCCCTCCATCGGCCGCGTGGTGGTCGCGCCCGAGGCGCGGGGCACCGGCATGGGCTGGGCCTGGTGCGCGAGGGCCTGGCGCGCG
>NZ_BAAJYS010000372.1:0-3197 GCF_057543315.1 Acidovorax sp. KPB24-07 | reverse complement strand
GCCAGCACAATCAAACCGCCGGCATAACGCTATTGATTGAATAGCAAACCCAGGCCCTGACGCGCCGCCGCACCGGGGCCCCACAGCCGGTCAGTGCGCGTGGGCCATGCCGCTCACCAGCGTGACCACCGTCATCCCCGCCACCAGCCAGGCGATCTGCGCCACCGTCTGGCCCGCGCTCAGGCGCTTTTGCAGCTGCGGGATCAGGTCGGCCAGCGCCACGTAGATGAAGCTGCTGGAGGCGATGGCCAGGAAGTAAGGCAGCCAGTCCTGCAGCTCGCCGACCAGGAAGTACCCCACCACCCCGCCCAGGGCGGTCACCGCGCCGGCCAGCGATACCTTCAGCAGCGCCATGCGGCGGTTGGCGCTGGCCTGGCGCAGCACCACCAGGTCGCCCATGTGGTGCGGCACCTCGTGCGCCAGCACCGACAGGGCCGCCACCACGCCCAGGCGCAGGTCGGCCATGAAAGCCGAGGCGATCAGGATGCCGTCGCCGAAGCAGTGCACGCTGTCGCCCGTGAGCAGCGCCCAGCCGCCGCCACCGCGCCGCGCTTCGCCTTCGCCGTGGGCGTGCGCATCACCGTTGGCGTGGTCATGGGCGTGGCCGTGCCCCTGCGTATGGCCATGGGCATGCCCGTGCGAATGCGCATGGCCGTGTCCGTGTCCGTGGCCATGCTCATGCCCGTGGTGCCACAGCTCGGCCTTGTCGAGCAGAAAGAAGAACACCAGCCCCACCAGCAGCGTGGCGAACAGGTCGTGCGCGCCGGCCTGGCTCTCGAACGCCTCGGGCAGCAGGTGCATGAAGGCCGTGGCCAGCAGCGCGCCGGCCGCCAGACTCAGCAGGTGCTGCGGCCCCACGCCGCGCCGGCCGTCGCCCAGCCCCGCGCGCATCAACAGGGCGGCCACCCACACGCTGCCGATGCCGGCCGCCAACGTGGCCAGGATGATTGCTACCAAAGTCATGGCTTCTCGTGCTTTCCCTGCAAGGCCTGTCGGCCTTTTGTATCGAATCGATTCGGCGCGCCCGGCGCGCAAAAAAAGCCCCGAAGGGCTTTGGCGGGACCGCTGGGGCAGGAACGCCGCCGGCGATGGTCTCTCAGGCCACGCCGTGTGTCTTGAACCACTGCAGCGCCCGCTTCCACCCGTCCTCGGCCGCTTCCTTGCGGAAGCTGGGCCGGTAGTCGGCATGGAAGGCATGGGGCGCGTCGGGATACACGACGAACTGCGACGCCTTGGCGGCGGCGGAGCCGGTCTGGAGAGCCGCTTTCATCTTATCAATCGTGTCAAGGGGGATGCCGCTGTCTTTTTCGCCGTACAGGCCCAGCACCGGCGCCTTGAGGATCGGGGCGATGTCCACCGGGTGCTTGGGCGTGAGCTCGCTGGCCTGCCCCACCAGCCGGCCGTACCAGGCCACGCCCGCCTTGACGGGGCCGTGGGCGGCGTACAGCCAGGTGATGCGGCCACCCCAGCAAAAACCGGTGATGCCGACCTTCTTCAGGTCGCCGCCGTTCTCGCCCGCCCACTTCACGGTGCCGTCCAGATCGGCCAGCACCTGCGCGTCGGGCACCTTGGAGACCAGCTCGCTCATCAGCTTGGCGGCTTCGGTGTACTGGAGCGGATCGCCCTGGCGGGCATACAGCTCGGGGGCGATGGCCAGGTAGCCGGCCTTGGCGAAACGGCGGCAGGTGTCGGCGATGTATTCATGCACGCCGAAGATCTCCTGGATCACCAGCACCACCGGCAGGTCGGTCTTGCCGGCGGGCGCGGCGCGGTAGGCGGGCACCTTGAAGCCGTTGACCTCGATGCTGACCTTGCCCGCCGTGAGCCCGTCCGCGGGCGTCTGGATCGCGGTCTGTGCCATCACGGGCATGGCCGCGGCGGCATAGCCCACGCCGAAACCGGCACCCAGGGCGACGCGCATCGCGGTTCGGCGGGTGGCTCCCGCCTCGGTGCTCTGGCCCGGCAAGAGGGCGTCGAAATCGGTCTTGAGGTCATCACGCAGCATGGTCTGGCTCCTGGTTGGGTGAAAGGATCGGCAGCGCAAGAGTCTAGGGCCTGCGGCGCGCGGCGGCATGACCCGCAGGGCTGAACGGGTTTGCCGCCGTTCGCCCAGGGTCGGTGCAGCGAAGGTGCAGTGATGGCGCGGCTTTTATTTCTGTCTTGACAGAAATAAAGGAAAACCTAAACTGCCCCCATGCAACTGACCGACATCGCCCAACGCTTCGTGGTTCACTGGGGGGAGATGGGGACCGCCTGGGGCGTGAACCGCACCGTGGCCCAGATCCACGCGCTGCTCTTCTTCCATGGCCGCCCGCTGCATGCCGAGGAAATCTGCGAGACGCTGGGCGTGGCCCGTTCCAACGCCAGCAACAGCCTCAAGGAGCTGCTCAACTGGAACCTGATCCGCACCACCCACGTGCTGGGCGACCGGCGCGACTATTTCGAAACCTCCACCGACGTGTGGGAGCTGTTTCGCACCGTGGTGCGCGAACGCAAGGAGCGCGAGTTCGACCCCACCGTGCGCATGCTGCGCGAACTGGTGGCCCGCCCCGACTTCGCCAGCGAAACCGCCGATGCCCAGGACCGCGTGCGCGAGACGCTGCACCTCATGGATTCGCTGGGGGTGTGGGCCGACGAAATGCTGCGCCTGTCCCCCGCCACGCTCGACAAGGTGCTGCGCCTGGGGGCCAGCGTGCAGAAGTTCGTGCGCGGCGGAACGGCCGACAAGGCATCCCCGGGCTAAGCCTTTTTTTGCCCTGATGTTTCTGTTTTGAATGAAATTTCGGAAGGATTGAACATGAATGCCGCAGCCACCCCCGACCCCGCCATCTATCCCCTCACCCTCTACTTCGACTCGCGCTGCCGCCTGTGCGCCGCCGAGATGGGCAACCTGATGCTGCGCAATACCGGCGGCCTGCTGCGCTTTGCCGACGTGTGGGCGCCGGACTTCAAAGGCCCACCGGCAGGCACCACCCGGGACGACCTGCTCACCCTGATCCATGCGCGCCAGGCCGACGGCCGGCTGCTGCGCGGCGTCGCGGTGTTCCGCGCGGCCTACGAGGCCGTGGGTCTGGGCTGGCTGACCGCCGCCACCCGCTGGCCGGTCATCGGGCCGCTGGCCGACCGGGTGTACCCGGTGCTGGCACGCAACCGCTACCGCCTGCCGCAGTGGGCTGGTGCACGGCCTGTTCGAGAAG
>NZ_BAAJYS010000371.1:0-3217 GCF_057543315.1 Acidovorax sp. KPB24-07 | reverse complement strand
GCGACACGGGCAGCTGCGCCCCCGGCAGCGGCCAGGTCGCCCGGCGCACGGCATAGCCGTCCATGGCGCTGTTGTCATGGGGCGGCACCTGCAGCGGCGAGACGGCCGCCACGGCCAGCACGCGGCCATCGGCATCGAACGTGTCCACCGTGTCGGTGCCGGCCAGGGGCACGGCTTGGGCCAGCAGGTCGGCCAGCGCCTCGTCCAGGGGCTTCATCGGGGGGCGGGCGGCAGCGGGCATTCAGCGGACTCCAGGCGGTGGCGGAACATAGTGAAAGCGTGAACCCTGGGCGATCAGCCAGTCGGCCAGGGCATCGACCGGCCCGGCCCAGCCATCGAAGACAGGCAGCCCGGTGGGCACGGGCAGGCGGGCGGGGGCATCGGTCACCACGGCGACGACGAACGGGTCCTGCGGATAGCGCACGCTGCGCTCGGTGTCATCGGGCGACGGCGAGCGCCACACCTCCACCTTGGGCAGATCGCACTCCTTGAAGCCCTCCACCAGGGCCCAGTCCACCCGGTTGTCCAGCTCGGCCAGCAGGCCGTGCACGTCGGGCTCGGTGGGCTGGGCGAACTCGCGCATCAGCACCATCCGTCGGTCCGAAGCCGCCACCACCTCGAACGCCCCGGCCTCGCGGTGGCGCCAGGTGTCCTTGCCGGGGTGATCGACGTCGAACCGGTGGTGCGCGTGCTTGACCACCGACACGCGCTGCCCGCGCTGGCCCAGCGCCGGAATGAGCCGCTCGATCAGCGTGGTCTTGCCGCTGCCCGAGAAACCGGCAAAGCCCACCACCTTCATTGCGACCTCCTGAGATTTGCTATTAATTTAATATCAAAAGGGACAATAAGCACTAGGGCATCGGCCCGATTCGGCACAAAACCCGCCTGGAAGAACTCAGGCGCAGTGGCGGCTGATGTAGGCCTTGACCAGCACCACGTCGGCCGGCATGACCTGCACGCGCTTGGGCAGCGCCTCGATGCCCTCGAACTTGGCCGGCCGCTCGGGCGGTTGGCCCAGCGCCTCGACGATGGTCTCGGCGAACTTGATCGGCAGCGCGGTTTCCAGTACCAGCATCGGCACGCCGGGACGGATGTGCTCGCGCGCCACCTTCACGCCGTCGGCGGTGTGGGTGTCGATCGTCACGCCGAAACGCTGGAACGTGTCGCGGATGGTCGCGATGCGGTCTGCGTGCGTGCTCTTGCCGCTCACGAAGCCGTAGCGCCCCGCCGCTTCGGCGAAGGCTGGATCGCCGCTCAGGTCGAACGCGCCGTCCCGGGCCAGGGCCTCACCGAACAGCGCCTGTGTGCGGGCGCCGTCGCGGCCGAGCAGGTCGAACACGAAGCGCTCGAAGTTGCTCGCCTTGCTGATGTCCATGGACGGGCTGGAGGTCTCGTGCGTGTCGGCGCTGCCGCGCACGCGGTACACGCCCGTGCGGAAGAACTCGTCCAGCACGTCGTTCTCGTTCGTCGCCACCACCAGCTGGTCGATCGGCAGGCCCATCATGCGCGCCACGTGGCCCGCGCAGACGTTGCCGAAATTGCCCGACGGCACGGTGAAGCTCACCTTCTGGTCGTTGGTGTCGGTGGCCTGCACGTAGCCGGCGAAGTAGTACACCACCTGCGCCAGCAGGCGCGCCCAGTTGATCGAATTGACCGTGCCGATCTTGTACTGGCGCTTGAAGGCCAGGTCGTTGCTCACGGCCTTGACGATGTCCTGGCAATCGTCGAACACGCCCTCGATGGCGAGGTTGTGGATGTTCTCGTCCTGCAGGCTGAACATCTGCGCCTGCTGGAATGCGCTCATGCGGCCATGCGGGCTGGTCATGAACACGCGCACGCCCTGCTTGCCCTTCATGGCGTATTCGGCGGCGCTGCCGGTGTCGCCGCTGGTCGCGCCCAGGATGTTGAGCGTCTCGCCGCGGCGCGCCAGTTCGTATTCGAACAGGTTGCCCAGCAGCTGCATCGCCATGTCCTTGAAGGCCAGCGTGGGGCCGTTGGACAGGGCTTCGAGCCACAGGCTGTTTTCCAGGTGGCGCAGCGGCACGATCTCGCCGGTGCCGAACACTTCGGCCGTGTACGTCTTCTCGCACAGGCGCTTGAGATCCGCCGCGGGAATGTCGTCGATGTAGAGCGACAGGATCTGGAAGGCCAGCTCCGCGTAGCCCTGCTCGTGGTAGGCACGGCGCAGGCGGGTGAGCGCCGCGTCGTCGATCTGCGGGTAGCGCTCGGGCAGGTACAGGCCGCCATCGGGCGCCAGGCCCTCCAGCAGGATGTCGCAGAAATGCTTGCGGTCGGCGTGGCCGCGGGTCGAGACGTACAGCATCAGTTCAGCTCCTCCTTGCGGATGCGCGTGATGGGGCCCAGCACCGTGGGCAGCGCCTGCATCTGCGCGATGGCGTCGTTCATCGTGCCCTCGCGCGTGTCGTGAGTGAGGATGATGAGGTCGGTCTGCGTGGAACCCTCGCCGCCCACCTCGTCGGCCTCGCGCTGCAGCACCGCGTCGATGCTGATGCCGGCCGTGGCGAGCAGGCCCGTGACCTTGGCCAGCACGCCGGCCTCGTCGGCCACGCGCAGGCGCAGGTAGTAGCTGGTGACCACCTCGCTCATGGGCAGCACGGGCAGCGTGCCCATGGCCTGGTCGAGCGTGTGCGACTGGAAGGCCAGGTGCGGCACGCGGTGCTCGGGGTCGGCCGAGGCCAGGCGGGCGATGTCCACCAGGTCGGCGATCACGGCGCTGGCCGTGGGCTCGCTGCCGGCGCCCTTGCCGTAGTAGAGCGTGGTGCCCACGGCATCGCCCTGCACCACCACGGCGTTCATGGCGCCTTCCACGTTGGCGATCAGGCGCTTCGCGGGCACGAGCGTGGGGTGCACGCGCAGCTCCACGCCGTCGGTCTGGCCGGAGGCCGCGCCCGCGCCGGAGCGGCGCTTGGCGATGCCCAGCAGCTTGATGCGGTAGCCCAGTTGCTCGGCGTAGCGGATGTCGGCCGCGCCGAGCTTGGTGATGCCTTCCACATAGGCCTTGTCGAACTGCACCGGAATGCCGAAGGCGATGGCCGACATGATGGTGGCCTTGTGCGCGGCGTCCACGCCTTCGATGTCGAAGGTCGGGTCGGCCTCGGCATAGCCCAGTCGCTGCGCCTCTTTCAGCACCACGTCGAAATCCAGGCCCTTGTCGCGCATCTCGGACAGGATGAAGTTGGTGGTGCCGTTGATGATG
>NZ_BAAJYS010000370.1:0-3217 GCF_057543315.1 Acidovorax sp. KPB24-07 | reverse complement strand
CCACGGCCGTGCCGCCCGCTGCGGCGCATTCGGGCACGGCCCGGTTCACGGGCGGGGTGGGCATGCCGTAGGACTGCATCGCCATGGCCTCCAGTTCGCCCGAGGCCCGCGCGCATTGCAGCTCGGCGATCACCTCGGCGCGCGTGCGGCCTGCGGGGGCATCCATCGCAACCACTCGGGGCGCGGTCGCGGCTGCGGTGGCCGCATCCTGTGGCGTGCTGGTCTGGGCCGTGGCCAGGGAGCCGGCCAGCAGGGCGCAGGCGGCGAGGGCCGTGCGCGCCAGGGCGTGGGGCGAGGGGATGGTGTTGCGGCGGTCGAAAACGGTGGGCATGGAAGGCTCCTGGGGCGGGTTGGGGGATCAGGACAGGCGTGTGCCTCTCCGTGCCTCCAATGTGCCCACCGGGGCCTGCCGCCGCGAGCCGATTGCGACGAACGCACGGCCCGGGCGCCTGAGCTGCGCTGGCGCAGCGCGAATGGGCCGTCGGGGATGGGTTGTCAGGGCCGGCCGCGTTCAGCCCGGCCCGCCGCCCTGGCGCTTGTGCTCGCGCAGCATGAACAGGTACAGGCTCTCGACCTTCTCGCGCGCCCAGGGTGTCTTGCGCAGGAACTTCAGGCTGGACGCCACGCTGGGATCGCTTTCGAAGCAGCGCAGGGCCACGCGCTGCGCCAGGCCTTCCCAGCCGTAGTAGTCGTGCAGCGCGACCACGATGGCTTCGAGCGTGATGCCGTGCAGGGGGTTGCGCGGCTGCCTGGCCGGTGGCGTGGGTGGCGTGGCGTTCGGGGTGGAAGGCGCGTTGGTGGCGCTGGGGGCGGGGGTTTCGCCGGGCTCGGGGACTTCGGGTTCGGTCATGCCGGGAGCATACGGCCCCGCGCGGCCGGTGGAGGGCGGCCTCGCGCGGGCATGCATCAAAAAGGGCCCCAGTGCAATCTATACTAGGGCGTTTAGCTATGAAAAATATAGCAAACGTTCAGGTCTGCAGATACCGCTCGCTGGCGAACAGCTCGGCCGCCCAGTCCACGAAGGCCCGCACCTTGGCGCTCAGGTGCCGGTTGGGCGGGTACACCACGTAGATCGGGATGGGCGGAATGGACCACTCGGGCAGCAGCCGCACGAGGTCGCCGCGCTCCAGTTGCCGGGCCGCCTGGAACAGCGTGATCTGCCCCACGCCGCGCCCCGCGACCAGCGCCGCCGAGTACGCGTTGGACTCGTTCACCGCCAGTTGCGAGGGCCCGGTGACCTCGATCATCTCGCCGTCGCGCACGAACTCCAGCGGGTAGCGGCGGGTGGACAGCGGCGAGAAATAGATCACGCTCTTGTGGTCGCCCTCCAGATCGAGGGGGTGGGTGGGCGTGCCGTAGCGCTCCAGGTAGGAGGGCGCGGCCACGGTGACGAAGGCCAGGTTGCCGATGCGCCGTGCCACCAGCGACTGGTCGGTCAGCTCGCCGCCGCGGATCACGCAATCGACGTTGTCGCCGATCAAATCCACCGGCCGGTCGCTCACGCCCAGGTCGATCTGGATGTCGGGAAACCGCGCATGGAACTCCTCCAGCCGCGGAATGATGAGCAGCCGCGCCACGGAGGTGCCCACGTCCACGCGCAGCCGGCCGCTGGGCGTGGCGCGCGCGTGCGTCATGCTCGCCTCGATGTCGTCGAAATCGGCGAGCAGGCGCACCGTGCGGTCGTAGTAGGCCGCGCCATCGGCCGTGACGGTCACGCGCCGCGTGGTGCGGTTGAGCAGCTTCACGCGCAGCCGCGCCTCGAGCGCCTGCACGTACTTGGTGATGGTTGCCTTGGGCAATTGCAGCGAATCGGCCGCCCGCGTGAACGTGCCTGCCTCCACCACCCTTGCAAAAACCCGCATGGCCTGGATCTGGTCCATGGGCCCTCCTTGTTCTCTCTGGCCCCGAATGGGGCCAAGGAATTCTCACACGGGCCCGTGCCGCCGATTGTTCGGCAATCGGAAACAGAGCTGTGGCATTTGGCTGGTTTATCGTCGGCGGCTGCGTCGCTACATTTCACATCACCCGGTCTTGTCCGGTCACCGCCATGTCCAGCACCTTCACCCCATCGCCATCGTCCTCCACCTGCACCGACACCACCATTGAGGTGGCCAAGGGGCAGGAAGTGTCCGTGCGCATGTACGGCCGCAAGAAGCCCAAGGAAACGCTGCCGCTGGTGGTGCACTTCCATGGCGGCGCGTTCGTGGCGGGCGATCTGGACAACGGCTGCACGGTGGCCCGGCTGCTGGAGCGCGCCGGCGCGCTGGTGGTGTCGGTGGCGTACCCGCTCTCGCCCGACCATCCCTTCCCGCAGCCGGTGGACGCCGGCTACCTGGTGCTCAAGTGGGCGCACAAGCACCGCACCCGCCTGGCCGGTCCCGGCGCCGGGGTGTACGTGGCGGGGGAGGAGGCCGGCGGCAACCTGGCCGCGGGCGTGGCGCTGATGGCGCGCGACCAGTCCCATCCGCCGCTGGCCGGGCAGATCCTGCTGTCGCCCATGCTCGACCCCTGCGGCGCCACGCCCTCGGTGCGTGCCGCCATGGGCGAATCGACCGCCTGCAAGTGGGCCGATGGCTGGCTGCAGTTCCTGCGATGCACCCGCGATGCCGAACATCCCTATGCCGTGCCCGCGATGGCGCAGCGGCTGGCCGGCCTGCCGCACACGCTGGTGCTGGTGGGCGACGACGATCCCATGCGCGACGAAGCCCTCGCCTACGCCAACCGGCTGCAGGCGGCGGGGCTGGAAGTCACGCAGCACGTGTTCGCCAAGGCGAACCAGTGGCCCGATGCCCTGCTGCAGCCCGGTTCGGGCGAATGCCCCTGTGCGCCCGAGGTTCAGGCGCAGTTCAGCCGTTTCTTCGAGGCCACCCGATGTCCTGCACCCTGACCCTCACCACCACCGACCTGCCCGCGCGCTGACCCGCGGGGTGCATTGACCTCAACCCCGGTTGAGGTTTGATACTGCGATCCGCTTCGGCGAGCCGCACGACCCGCCTTTCGCCGCCTTTCCGCTGCTTGCTGCGTCCCTTTTGTTTTCTGGCCCCCGTGGGCCGGAAGGGGCAACCCTTGCCCGATCGATTTCGACTTTTGCTTTGAAAAAACCCGGAGGACTTCCACCATGAACCCGCAACACACTTCCCCTTCCCGTCGCCGCTGGTGGGCTGCCGCCGGCGCCGCGGCCGCCATCGCCGCCGCGGGCGGCACGCTCTTCGGGCTG
>NZ_BAAJYS010000369.1:0-3244 GCF_057543315.1 Acidovorax sp. KPB24-07 | reverse complement strand
TGCGCCGCGCGCAGCCGCAGCGAAAACTCGCGCAGGGCCGCCACGCCGCTTTCCTCGGCGCGGTGGGCACCAGGCCTGCAGGTCGGCCGTGAGCTGCTCGCGCGACTGCGACGTGTTCAGCCACAGCTGGCGCAGTTCTTCGCGCATGGTCATCATCTTGTCGAGCACCGGATGGGCAGCGCGGGCCTGGGCCAGGTGCGGCTTGGCGCGGGCGGGCACCTTCTCGGCATCGCGGTGGGCCCAGCGGCGGGCGGCGCGCAGCACGGAGACGTCGGCCTTGCGGGCCTTGAGTGCCACCAGCTCCTCGCGGCAGGCCTGGCGCACGCCACGGGCGTAGCCGGCCATCACTTCGTAGCGGTTGGCGATCAGCGCCTCCAGCGTGTGCTCGTCGGCCACCGGCTTCACGGCGCCCAGGCGAAGCTTGGGCGGCACCTTCTTGACGGTGGCCCAGCCGACGGCGCGCATCAGGGAGATGTACATCCAGCCGATGTCGAATTCATAGGGCTTGACCGAGAACTTGGCCGCGGTCGGATAGGTGTGGTGGTTGTTGTGCAGTTCTTCGCCGCCGATCACCACGCCCCAGGGCACGAGGTTGGTGCTGGCGTCCTGCGCCTCGAAGTTGCGGTAGCCCCAGAAGTGGCCGATGCCATTGACCACGCCGGCCGCCCAGAAGGGAATCCACAGCATCTGCACGGCCCACACCGTGGCGCCCAGGCCGCCGAACAGCACCAGGTTGATGATGAGCATGAGGCCCACGCCCTGCCAGGCGAACCGGCTGTACACGTTGCGCTCCACCCAGTCGTCGGGCGTGCCGTGGCCGAACTTGCGCACCGTCTCGGCATTGTTCGCCTCGGCACGGTACAGCTCGGCGCCGCGCCACATCACGGTGTCCAGGCCCCGGGTCTGCGGGCTGTGGGGGTCTTCCTCGGTCTCGCACTTGGCGTGGTGCTTGCGGTGGATGGCCACCCACTCGCGGGTCACCATGCCGGTGCCCAGCCACAGCCAGAAGCGGAAGAAGTGCGAGGGCACCGGGCCCAGCTCCACCGAGCGGTGCGCCTGCGCGCGGTGCAAAAAGATGGTCACCGCCGCGATGGTGATGTGCGTGGTGAACAGCGTGTACAGCACCACCTGCCACCACGACAGGTTCCACAGGCCGTGGCCCAGCCAGTCGATGGCGGCGTTCAGAACAGCCCAGTCGGGTAACAGCATAGGGAGCCTTCGCTAGCGAACAAGATGAAATCGCGGCCCGTTCAGGGCAGCTGAATGATTTTAGGGGGCGATGCAGGCACGATGCCGCGCATACCCGCAACACCGCCGGTGTCTTGCGGGGGTGTGCGGCACGGCTTTCAGGGCTTGCGCGTCCACACGGCGGCAAAAAAACCGTCGGTCTGGTGCAGATGGGGCCAAAGGCGCAGATAACCAGTGCGCGATTCCCCGCCGCTGCACAGCGCGCCGGCCTGCTCCACCTTGAGCTGGGTGAGCAGCTCGCCTGCATCGGCCGGCACGAAGTCGGGGTGCGCGGCACCGAAGGCCTCCGCGATGGCCTCGTTCTCCTCGGGCAGCACGCTGCAGGTGGCGTACACCAGCCGGCCACCCGGCTTGAGCAGGCGCGCGGCGCTGGCGAGGATGGCCGTCTGCTTGGCCACCAGTTCCTGCACCGCCTGGGGGCTCTGGCGCCACTTCAGGTCGGGGTTGCGGCGCAGCGTGCCCAGGCCGGAGCACGGCGCATCCACCAGCACGCGGTCGATCTTGCCGGCCAGGCGCTTGATGCGATCGTCGCGCTCGTGCGCGATGGCGGCGGGGTGCACGTTCGACAGGCCGCTGCGGGCCAACCGGGGCTTGAGCGCGTCGAGCCGGTGGGCCGACACGTCGAAGGCATAGAGGCGCCCGGTGTTGCGCATGGCCGCGCCGATGGCCAGCGTCTTGCCGCCGGCACCCGCGCAAAAGTCGACCACCATCTCGCCGCGCTTGGCATCGAGCAGCAGCGCGAGCAACTGCGAGCCTTCGTCCTGCACCTCGACGGCGCCGCGCGTGAAGGCATCGAGCTTGGCGAGCGCGGGCTTGCCGTCCACGCGCAGGCCCCAGGGGGAGTACGGGGTGGGCTGCGCCGGAATGCCGGCCTTGGCCAGTTCCTTTTGCACATCGGCCCGCTTTTCCTGCAGCGCGTTCACGCGCAGATCGAGCGGCGCGCTCTGCGACAGGCTGTCCACCAGGGGCCAGAAGCCATCGCCCAGCTGGCTCTTGAGCGGCGCCACCAGCCATTCGGGCAGGTTGTGGCGGTGGCGGTCCATGAGGTCGTCCGCCGGCACGGCATCGCACTGGTCGAGCCAGTTCTTTTCCTGATCGTTCAGGGCGCCGCGCAGGAAGTCGCGCGCACCGGAGGCATTGCCTGCGCCTGCGCGGCGGGCCTGCTCGTCCTGGCTGTGCGCGAAGCCCAGGATGGCCAGGCGCCGCTCCTTGGGACCGCTGCCCGAACGGGCGAGCTGCTCGAACAGCAGCTTCTTGCGCAGCACCGTGTAGGCGGTCTCGGCGAGCGTGGCGCGCTCGCGCGGGCCGAGGGAGCGGTTGTCACGGAAAAAACGGGACACCACCGCGTCGGCGGGGTGTTCGAGGGTCAAGGTCAGCCTGACGAGTTCAGCGCAGGCGTCCAGAAGGGCTTTGGGGTGCATCGCCCGATTGTCCCACTGGCGCCACCCCGGCCCGCCGGGGCCCTCGCCGGTGCTATCTCGACAGCACCGGCGCGAAGGCCGAGCGCTCGATCTCCTGCAGCGTGGGCGACTCCCCCGCCCACAGCACGAGCGCGGGTCCGGGCAGGCTGAGGTTTCGCTCCAGCCAGCGGCACAGCCGGTAGCGGTCCTCATCGTCCATGGCCGGCAGGAGCACGAAGACGAGGTAGGCCCGCCGCTGCGGAAACTCCCGCAGGGCCTTGCACACGATCCAGCATTTCGCCACCGGGCGGCAGCGGGCCAGTTCGGACTGCACCTCGCTCAGTTCGAACGGCGAGAGATCGTGCCGCGCCACCCGGCTGAAGTACGGCGGGGTGGACAGCTCCTCCCACGCCCGCTCCTCGGCCTCGCCCGCCTGGCGCAGCCGCTCACGCCAGTGCTTGAGGCCCTTGGCGTCGTATTCCAGGCCCGGCCGCGTCGTCTCCAGTTCGGCGACGGCGGCATTGGCCGCCCACCAGCGCCGGGCCGGCGCCGCATCCCACAGCCGCGCCAGAACGGCCAGGCGGGCCTCCCGGTCG
>NZ_BAAJYS010000368.1:0-3245 GCF_057543315.1 Acidovorax sp. KPB24-07 | reverse complement strand
TCCTGCGGCGTCTCGCCCGGGGCGCCGAAGCGCTGGCGCCACACGGCCTGCGCGCGCTCCAGCTCGGTGGCGCGTAGGCGCTCCGCAGTGGCGCGCACCAGGGCGTCGTCCAGCCCCTTGCCACGCAGCTCCTGCACCAGGCGCTGTGTGCCCAGGCGGGCGGCGCGGCGGTTCACCACCGAATCGGCCACGCGCTGCGCGCTGATGAAATCCTTGGCCTGCAGGTCGTCGAGCACGGCGTTCAGGTCGTCGCCCTCCTGCACGTGGCGGGCCAGCTTGGTGGCCAGTTCGGCGCGGGAGTGTTCGCGCTGTGCCAGCAGGCGCAGTGCCCGGCCCTTGAGCGAAAGCGTCGCAAATCCCATGGTGCTATGAAAGTGGAAGCATCCAGCGCCTGTCAATCAAGCGCTGGAGCCGGGCATGGCCTGCAATCGGCCAGGGCTTACTTCTCGGCCGCTTCCTTGGCCGGGGCGGCGGCGGGGGCTTCCAGGCTGGCGGGCAGCAGGGCGATGCCCAGGCTCTCGCGCACCTTGTTCTCGATCTCGCGGGCGAGGTCGGCGTTCTCGCGCAGGAACTCCCGCGAGTTGTCGCGGCCCTGGCCGATCTTTTCGCCGTTGTAGGCGTACCAGGCGCCGCTCTTTTCGATGATCTTCGCGTTCACGCCCATGTCGATGATCTCGCCCTCGCGGCTGATGCCCTCGCCGAACAGGATGTCGAACTCGGCCGTCTTGAACGGCGGGCTGACCTTGTTCTTCACGACCTTGACCTTGGTTTCGTTGCCCACGGCCTCGTCGCCCTTCTTGATCGTGCCGGTGCGGCGGATGTCCAAACGCACCGAGGCGTAGAACTTGAGCGCGTTGCCGCCCGTGGTGGTTTCAGGGCTGCCGAACATCACGCCGATCTTCATGCGGATCTGGTTGATGAAGATGACCATGCAGTTGGTCTTCTTGATGGTGGCGGTGAGCTTGCGCAGCGCCTGGCTCATCAGGCGGGCCTGCAGGCCGGGCAGCGCATCGCCCATTTCGCCTTCGATTTCGGCCTTGGGGGTGAGCGCGGCGACCGAGTCGATCACGATCAGGTCCACGGCGCCCGAACGCACGAGGCTGTCCACGATCTCCAGGGCCTGCTCGCCGGTGTCGGGCTGGCTGATCAGCAGATCGGACAGCTGCACGCCGAGCTTCTGGGCGTATTGCACGTCGAGCGCGTGCTCGGCATCGACGAAGGCGCACTGGCCGCCCTGCTTTTGCATCTCGGCGATCACCTGCAGCGTGAGCGTCGTCTTGCCGGACGATTCCGGGCCGTAGATCTCGACCACGCGGCCGCGGGGCAGGCCGCCCACGCCCAGCGCGATATCCAGGCCCAGCGAGCCGGTGGAGACGACCTGGATGTCCTCGATCACCTCGCCTTCGCCCAGGCGCATGATGGTGCCCTTGCCGAACTGCTTCTCGATCTGGGCCAGCGCGGCCTGGAGGGCCTTGGCCTTTTCGGTGTTGACGGGCTGGGCGGGGTGGGTCCCCTTGACGGCGAAGTCCATGGAAAGTCCTTGAAAAACAATGGGTTGGGGTGTCTCTGTCCGGCTGTGGGTAGTCACAGGCTGGATGCTTGAACAGTAGTTTATGCGAGCCGTCTCGGCGCGTAAACGGTGTTTTAAGTCAGTTTCCCTGACAATGTGCCATGGCCGAAACCCCACCTTCTTTCCCCCTCGACGATGGCTGGCGCCAGACCCACCTGGGCCGCCTGCTCGGGCATGCCATGCGCCGGTTCGATGCGCGGGTGCTCGAACTCATGGCCCACAACGTGGAAGTGCCCCTGGCGCTTTCCAACCTCGCCGCGCGCGATCAGGTGAGTGCGGCGCATGTGCACATCACGCGCCACCTGTCGCTGGGGGGCGACCGGCTGACCGATCTGGCGCAGCGGGCCGGCATGACGAAGCAGTCCATGGCCGATCTGGTGGACCAGTGCGCCGCCTGGGGCCTGGTGGTTCGGGAACCGGACCCGCGCGATGCCCGCGCGCGCCGGGTCTGCTTCACCGCCGCAGGCCTGGCGTGGCTGCAGGCGTTCCGCGATGCGGTGGCGCAGGCGGAAGCGGAATTCCGCATGGAGGTGGGCGACGAGGTCGCCACGGTGGTGGCGATCGGGCTGGAAGCGTATGCCGGAGGCGACGGGTTGTCGACCTGAAAACTGCAAAAGTGATAAATACGGCATCATATTTTTGTCATTTCCGCCCTGCGGATTTCGGTTTAAGTCTGTTCTAAGGTGTCAAAATGATAATCGTGATACCAAACGCAATAGGTGGTCCTTATCATGAACCTGCACAACCTCCGCATCGGTGCCAAACTGGCGCTCGCCTTCAGCATCACCACGCTGATCACCATCGCCCTGGCCTGGATGGCCTGGGGCCAGATGCTTCGCATCAACGCCAGTGCCGAAGACCTGGCCACCAACTGGCTTCCCAGCATCGAGGCCATCGCCAACGTGCGCATCGCCGCCAACCGCCTGCGGCGCACCGAGAGCGAGGCCTTCCTGCCGACGGACCAGGGCAACCTGACCAAGCTCAAGGAGGAACTCAAGGTGCGGCGCCAGCAACTGGTGGATGCCGAGGCCGTGTACGCACCCCTGGTGACGCCCGGTGAGGAGCGCAAGGACTATGAGGCCTACAAGGTCCAGCGGGACCAGTACCTCGCGGTGCAGCAACGCATGCTGGACCAGCCGCTGCAGGCGCACGATGAAACGCTGCGGATCTTCTTCACCGATTCGGAAAAGAGCTTCGATGCCATGGCGTCCACGCTGGGCGAGCTGGCCCGCGTGAACCGCCGAGGCGGCGACGCCGCGCACGACGATGCGGTGGCCACGTTCCACCGTGCGCAGACCACGCTGCTGGCCCTGCTGATCGCTGCGGTGGCGATTGCTTCGGTGCTGGCCTGGTGGATCACGCGGCACATCACGCGGCCGCTGGCTTCGGCCGTCGAAGTGGCGCGGGGCGTGGCCGCTGGCGACCTGACGATGGACATCGCCGTGCACGGCAAGGACGAATCCGCGCAGCTGATGCAGGCCCTGAGCGACATGCGCGCCAGCCTGGCGAGCGTGGTCGGTGCCGTCCACGGCAGCGCCGAAGGCGTGGCCGCGGCCAGCTCGCAGATCGAGCAGGGCAACCAGGACCTGTCGGCCCGCACCGAACAGCAGGCCTCGGCCCTGGAAGAGACCGCCGCGTCCATGGAGGAGTTGAGCTCCACCGTGCGCCAGAACGC